>DSAK01000004.1 GCA_011372825.1 Campylobacterota bacterium
AGGATATCGGTCATCTCTGTAGCTATAAATCCAGGGGTTATGGTGTTAAACCTGATACCCCTGCTAGCACCCTCAAGGGCAAAACTTTTGTTCATGGCTATCATGCCCCCTTTGCTTGCTGCATAATTGGTTTGCCCCACATTGCCACTCTCTCCGACTATAGAAGCGATATTGACAACTGCACCAAATCTGGCCTTACTCATAAGCTTCAATGCCTCTCTACACCCCACAAAAGCCGATTTTAAATTTGCCTCTATAACACTCATGAAATCTTCACTACTCATACGAAGTGCTAATTTGTCGTTGGTGATTCCAGCATTATTGACTAGATACCCCAAAGAACCATCTGTTTGGGCAATTTGTTTGATACCCTCTACAAAAGCACCCTCATTGCTCACATCAAAACCGATAATCTCTGCATCACCACCATTGGTTTTTATAGCATCTTTAACAGCTTTTGCTGCATCTTCACCACTGCGATAATTTATCCAGACTTTCAAGCCATAACTTCCCAATACTTTTGCAATCTCTGCACCAATACCTCTACTAGCTCCTGTAACAAGTACATTTTTACCTGTAAATACCATCTTTATCCTTATAAATGTTTTTTCTATTGCATTGTATCACGCCTTGGATAAAATCACTCCTTATCACAAAACAATACTTTTTTTACCCTTTCAAACTCTTCATAGTCTCGCTGAGTGATTGTATCGGCACAAATTATCCTATTGAGACTATCTAGGATATGCATTTTACAAAGCTTGTCATCACATAATGCTTGATTGATAACTGCTAAATGTTCCTCTAAGTCATACTCATAGTCACTTTGTATAGTTTGTTCCAAAAAAGCTTTTGCTTGATCCATGCAACCCCCCCTTTACAATAAACTACTATCCATTTGAGATGGTATCTCTAATCCCATAATCTCTAAAATTGTAGGAGCTATATGGTTTAGTCCACAATTCTCTTTGAGGTTAGTTACGCCATTTGCTAACACAAAACACCACACTTCACCAACTGTATGGTTAGTGAGCACATGCCCCTCATTATCACACATCTCTTCACAATTTCCATGGTCACTAGTAAGTACTACACCATAATCGTGCGACTTTGCAACCTCTAGTATCTCTCCTAACTCCTTATCAACTGCCTCAACTCCACTAACAGCTGCATCAAAATTGCCTGTATGTCCTACCATATCACCATTTGCAAAATTGACTACTATAAAATCATAGCCATCTTCGATAGCTCGCCTGGTAGCTTTGCCAACCTCTGGAGCTGACATCTGTGGCTGCAAATCATAAGTTCGTACATTTGGACTTGGGATGAGGACTCTATCTTCATTCTCAAATGGCTCCTCTTTGCCACCATTGAAGAAAAATGTTACATGGGCATATTTTTCTGTCTCTGCTATATGCATCTGTCTAAGTCCTGCTTGACTTATAACTTCTGCTAGAGTGTTATCTGGATTCTCTTTTGGGAAGAGAATTGGATAGTTAAATGTCGAATCATATTCTGTCATGGTTACTATATGTAGCTTGATTTGTTTTCTATCAAACCCATCAAAACTCACATCGCCCAATGCTTTTGTAATTTCTCGAACTCTATCGGAGCGAAAATTTGCTATTATTACACCATCATGATCACTCATGCCTCTATAATTACTAAAAGCAACTGGCTCTATAAACTCATCATTTTCACCCTTAGCATAACTTGCCTCTATGTATCTGCTTGGACTAAGGGTAGTTTGAGGTGTTGCCTCAGCTATAGCACGATAACCCCTCTCAACCCTCTCCCAACGGTTATCTCTATCCATGGTATAAAATCTACCGCCAATAGTTGCTATCTTGATATCCTCATCGCAAATCGCTTCAATTTGTGCTAAATATTTGGGTGCTGAAACAGGAGAGACATCTCTGCCATCGGTGATAAGATGAAGCCAAACTTTTTTGCTATTTGTTTTGGCTATTTTAGCAATCTTGATGATATGGTCTATATGAGAATGGACTCCACCGTCACTTAAAAGTCCTATAAGATGGATATCTTTTGAGACCTCAAATAGCTTGAGTAGATCTTTATTTTGTCCCGAACTTCCATCATCTAGTGCTTTTGAAATCTTGACTAAATCCTGATAAAGTATCCGACCACTCCCTAGCGTCATATGTCCCACTTCGCTATTGCCCATTTGACCCTCAGGGAGTCCTACACTAAGTCCATAAGTAGATATCAAAGTGTGTGGAACATTGGCAAATAACCAATCATATGTTGGTTTTTTAGCACTTGCAAATGCATTGCAATTACTATGTGGCTTATGCCCTATCCCATCAGTGATAATCAAAAGTGTTTTTTTGCAATGTCGCATCTACTATCCTCAAATATTTATAATCATGTTAGATTTTATCAAAATGATAGTACAATACTCCTTTAACATTTCTCATCCAAAAGAGTTACTTACCATGATTTATACTTTGTCACAATATTTTCCTTACCCTCTATTTGGCTACATTTCTGTGCGAGCCGGAATCGCTTTTTTTATCGCTCTTGTGTTGAGTTTGATTGTATTTCCTCGCTATATAGCATGGGCGAAGCAAAAAAAAGCAAACCAACCAATAAGCAAATATGTCACATCGCATGAGGGGAAAAAACATACCCCAACGATGGGCGGTGCTGTATTTGTCCTTTGTGCTGTTTTTGCAACACTCCTTAGTGGCGACTTATCAAATCTCTATTTGATTGGCGGACTTATCACAATCATTGGATTTGGTCTAGTTGGGCTAAAAGATGATTTGGGCAAAGTACTCAATGGAAATAACCTTGGGGGACTAACCCCTCGAGGGAAATTTATCCTCCAAATCATCATCTCTCTTGTTGTGGTAATTCTTCTTATTGCTATAGATTTTCCAACACACTTTTATCTCCCTTTTTTCAAAAATCCGATTTTTGACATGGGCTATTTTGCTCTCCCTTTTTGGGTGATGATTTTTTTAGCGACAACGAATGCCGTAAATCTAACTGATGGATTAGATGGACTAGCTACAGTTCCTTCTATCATAGCCTTAACCACCCTTGGGATTATCACATATATGACAGGTCATGCTATCTTTAGTGGATACCTGCTAGTTCCAAATATCAAAGGTGTTGGAGAGGTGGCTATATTAGTTGGTGCTTTTTGTGGGGCTTTGTTTGGGTTTTTGTGGTACAACTGCTATCCTGCTGAAATCTTTATGGGCGATACGGGAAGTCTAGCAATCGGGGGACTCATAGCTTATATGGCTATTTTGGGTAAGAGTGAAATCTTGCTCTTGCTTATTGGGATTATCTTTGTTATTGAGACTGTCTCTGTAATTTTGCAAGTTGGAAGCTACAAACTAAGAGGAGAGAGGATATTTCTCATGGCACCGATACACCACCATTTTGAACTCAAAAAATGGGCAGAAAACAAAATCATTGTAAGATTTTGGATGATTTCATTCCTCGCAAATTTACTAGCCCTTATCTCATTTAAATTTAGGTAAATTGATGAGAAATAAACCAACACTTTTTGGATATGGCAAAACAACAAAAGCGATAGCTAAGCTTCTTGGAGGTGGGTGTACATTTTTTGATGACAACACTAAAACGACCTTTATAGATGAAGCCAAAAATACTATCCACCCTTCAAGTGAGTTTGACCCAGCAAAAAGTAGTCTTGAAGTGACAACCCCTAGCTTTAAGCCTACTCACCCCCTCATAACAAAAGCAAAAAATCTCTTGAGTGAATATGACTATTTTTTGGGTCATGATAGAGATAAACCATTCAATATATGGATTAGTGGCACCAATGGTAAAACGACAACTACCCAGATGCTCACCCATCTACTCGCCGCCAAAGGAGCTGTAAGTGGAGGCAATATAGGAACGCCTTTAGCAGAACTTGACCCAAAAGCACCTATATGGGTCCTTGAGAGTAGCTCCTTTACTCTCCACTATACCCACAAAGCTTCACCAAATATATACCTTTTACTCCCTATCACTCCTGACCATTTAGATTGGCATCAAGATACCAAAAGCTATATAGCTGACAAGCTTAAGCCCCTTTTGACTATGAGAGAAGGGGAAATGGCGCTTGTACCAAAAGGGTTGCCACTGCCACAAACTTCAGCTTATATTGTAGAGTATGATACAAATGAATTTTTAGGGGACTATTTTAGTATAGATATCACTAAGCTCAAATTTAAAGGAGCATTCCTCCAAGATGCTCTACTAGCTCTAGCAGTCACCCAAACTTTGTACGACAAAGTAGATTATGCGCTTATGAATAGTTTTATAGTCGAAGGGCATCGCCAAGAAGAGTTCAGAGATACCAAAGGGAGGCTTTGGGTCAATGACTCCAAAGCTACAAATCTTGATGCCACTATACAAGCAGTCAAAGTGTATGGTGACAAAAAACTCCACCTAATATTAGGAGGGGATGATAAAGGGGTTGATTTGGATGAGCTCTTTGTAGCCATAAAACCATACAACCCTACCATATACACTGTTGGAGCAAATGAGGCAAAACTTCTAGATTTATCACAAAAATACGCTTTAGATGCTATCCAATGTACAACTATTACAAATGCGATAAGCCAAATAGACAAATGCCACACCTTAGAATCTATCGCTTTACTCTCTCCAGCGGCAGCAAGTTTGGATCAATTTAACTCTTATCAGCAAAGAGGCGAAATGTTTATGAATAGTGCTAAAAATCTAGTTTAATTCAGGGGATATTAATTTTAAATCGATATAATTTTAACCTTATTTGGCTCGATAGCTCAGTTGGTAGAGCAACAGACTGAAAATCTGTGTGTCGGCGGTTCGATTCCGCCTCGAGCCACCATCAAACAAACTTCTACGAATTTGATTTTGAATCTATACTTAAGCAAAAAACTTTTCTTATTGAATCAACCTAAAAATTTAAAATACGATTACCTACTAGAGGAACTCGCTTAGGACTTCTCGCCCAAAGAACGAATCAGAAAACTTTTGCGGTGGATTGGTGATTTCCCATGTAGTGCTATTGCTTCTATATGCGATTTTGTCCCGTATCCCATATGTTTATCAAACCCATATTCGGGATAATCTTTCGATATTTTTACCATTAACCTATCTCTTGTCACTTTTGCCAAAATACTAGCAGCACTCACTTCTTGTACCAACTTATCTGCTTTAACGAGGGTCTTTATCCCATCAACACCAAATGAAGTATTGCCATCAAAGAGATATTCACA
>DSAK01000095.1 GCA_011372825.1 Campylobacterota bacterium
ATTTATAGGGTATGATACCAAAAAAATATAAAATCATTTTTTTATGCTCTACCTGAAAGCATTCCGTATTGTGTCATAGGCTTGAGCATATAAGCTTTCAGCAACCACATTAGCCATCTCTCTTTTGTAGGATCTAGCGGGAATGATGGAGCAGTAACTGGTGGTTGTCCATCTGGACCCCACTTGAATTCTGCCAACATCACTTTGCCAATATCTGTAATCACAGGACAAACTGTATATCCATTGTATTTTGCTTTTAGCTCTTTGCCTTCCATTAATGAAATGAGGTTTTCAACCACAACTGCATATTGTTTTCTAGCACTTCCTCCTGATTTCCCTAAAGGCACACCAATCACATCTCCCACAGCAAAAATATTTGGATATTTTACATGTTGAAGTGTCTCTTTATTGACAGGAACCCAGCCTTTATCTGAACCTATTGGTGAAGATGCTACCACATCTGGAGCTTTTTGAGGTGGTATGATATGACAAAAATCGTATGGTGCTTCAACTTTTTCTGTTTTGGTAACCATCATATACTCTTTTAAATCTTCATCCCATTCACCCTTTTCTTGCCAATGTTTTTCGAAAATTACAAGTTTGTTTGCTCTATCAATTTCTACAAATTTATGTGAGAAATGTGTATTTACACCTCTTGTTTTCATTTGCTCTTTGATAGCTTCATGGTACTCTGGAACACTAAAAAGTTTTCCACGATTTGTAAAAAAGTCTAAAGTAGCATTTTCTCTAGCTTTTGCATCGTGCAATCTTCTATTGGTGAGATTAACTATTTTTTTCTGAGCTCCACCACATTTAAATGGTGTATGTGGCTCTGGAAATACTGCTTTTACTTTACTTCCGCTACTTGCTTTTGAAACAAACTCTTGCATCTGTGTCCAAGTATCAACTGCACCATCGCCAAAATAGATAGAACACAATCCATCCTTACCTAATATTTTTCTAGCTCTAGCTCCATCATTTGAATCTGCGCTAAAAACATCTCCTACCTCTTCAAGACCTTTAATCGCACCAAAATCTAAAACAAGTCCTGTTGCAACAACCATATAATCATAACTGATTGTTTGGCCTTTTGAAGTTTTTACTTTGTTACTCTTAGGATCAAACTCGACTACTTTATCTTGTATCCAAGTTACACCACTTGGGATAAATTTTTCTGTCTCATAAGTAATGTCATCTTTTGTCCACAATCCTGAGCCAACCAATGTATATCCCGGTTGGTACGATGTAGATTGTGGATTTGGCTCAATTATAGTAATATCAGGGTTCTTTAATGCACGATTAAGTTTCGCAGCCGTTGCAATACCTGATAATCCTCCACCAACAATTACAATTTTGCCTGTTGCTTTGCTACTAGCTTTCGCAGGAGTGGCTGCACCACTTCCCATCATCATCGTAGCACCACCAAGCCCTAATATTTTCATGGCATCACGTCTTGAAATACCCTCTTGTTTTAAAATGGCATCGATTTGCTCCATGCTTTCATTAAAATCTTTGTTATCCAAAGCTTACTCCTTGAAATGATATGTTTCAACTCTATTGTACCTAATTTTTTACATATTTAAGCTATTATTTGTAAATTTATAAATAATTTAAGTTAACTATTTGTTATATAAATATTTTCTATAAGTAGTTGTAATTTTGTAACGCCTCTAAAATTATTTTCTTTGATTTGGCATGTCAAATCAACTTCTTGATTTACTTTAAATTTCTCTTTTGCCCTAAAGTGTATTGCTTCATATTGGATATCCCCTTGTTTTAAAAGATAACGGATATGCTCTCCCCCTCCTAGCTCTCTTGCATGGACTATTTGGATATTTTTTATCTTAAATGTTGGGGTTAAATTACCCTCTCCGTATGGTTCATACCTTTTTATAACTTCAATAAGTGAGGAGTTTATAGATTCAAAAGGGAGTAGGCCAACTATCTTTTGAATTGGTTTATAATCATCACATTTAACAAATGAGTATTTAAGCTTCTTTGTAAAAAAAACAAGTTTTTCTCTTTCAAGAGATAGTCCAATAGCAGCACGGTGTCCACCAAAAGTTTTTAAACATGAAGAAACTTCCACAAGGCTCTTGTGTAAATCACAATCTCCATAGCTTCTACCACTTCCTTTGAGAAGTTTGTCGTTTAAAGTCGTTAAAACGATAACTGGTTTTTTTAGTTGCTCTGCAACTCTAGCCGCAACTATCCCTAAAACTCCCTCATGCCAATCTTTGCCCACACATACAAGTATAGAGTCATCAGGATTGGCGATAGACTTTAGGGCTTCTTTTGTTGTCTCTTGTTCTATTGTTTTTCGCAGTGTATTATAACTTACTAAATTTTCAAATTTTTCTCTTGCTTCTTGCAATGTTTGACTTCGTAAAAACTCTACAGCTTTAGTTGCATCAGCAATTCTCCCGGCGCTATTAAGTAGCGGTGCAATCCAAAAAGCGATATCTTCTGAAGTGAAGTTCAATCTATGCTCTCGTAGAAGCTCAATTGCTTTTGATTGGTCTTTTAAAAGCTCTCTTAGCCCAGCTATTACCATCGCTCTATTGATCCCTACAAGTGGCATTATATCAGCAACTATTGCTAATGATACTAGACCCAATAGAGATTTTAAATCAACACTAACTCCAAGGATATTTTTAAGAGATGCTATCAGATACCATGCTACTTGTGCACCACAAATCTCAGCAAAAGGAAAATTACAATCATTTTGTTTGGGATTGATAATCGCATATGCATCTGGAAGATTTTTTGCAGGCGTGTGGTGGTCAGTAATTATCAAATCGATACTATTATCATTACACCATTTTGCAACCTCAAAAGCACCGATACCATTATCTACTGTGATTATCAAATCAGCTCCATGAAGCTTATCGACAAGCGCCATAGAAAGACCATATCCATGAGTGAAGCGATTGGGTATAATCCACTTAAATTTATCATATTTTATGGTCTCAAAAAACAAGATCATTAAAGTCGTCGATATAACACCATCGACATCATAGTCACCAACTAGAAAAATATTTTGTTTTTCTAAGATGGCTTGTTTGATACGCAAAGAGCTTTTTTGCATATCTTTGAAGTGTTCATAAGATGGTAAATCTTGAAGTTTAAAATCTATATTTTCAAACCTTTTTGACAAGATTTCATCTAAAATCTCAAAATCTATTAGTGGTAACATCATGCCTATTGTTTAAATCTAATAGAAGCATCAACGAAACTTAAAATTGTTGGATTTGGATTTTGTAATCTTGAAGTAAATTCAGGATGGAATTGTACACCTAAAAACCATGGATGATCAACGACTTCAACCGCCTCAATCAATCCATTGGACTCACCTGTGATAACCATCCCATTTGCCTCTAAAGTCTCTCTATAAGCAGGGTTTGCTTCGTAGCGGTGACGGTGTCTTTCAAAAATGATACTTGCCCCATAGGCTTCTCTTAAATGTGAGTTTTCTTTTGTTTCACACTCATATTCACCCAAACGCAAAGTTCCTCCTAAAGGGGAAGTTGTAGTACGAATCTGTTTGGAGCCATTAGTATCTATAAATTCATCAATTAGATAAATCATAGGATTTTTTGTATTTTTATCAAACTCTATAGAGTTTGCATCTTTTAATCCCAAGACATTTCTACCAAACTCTACAATAGCTAGTTGCATCCCAAGACAAATTCCCAAAAATGGGATTTTTTTTGTTCTAGCATAACCAATAGCTTCTATTTTTCCTTCTATACCTCTCTTTCCAAAACCGCCAGGGACCAAAATACCATCACAATCTTTGAGATATTTCTCAGCCCCTTCTTCTTCTAATTTTTCACTATCGACCCATTTGATAGAGACTCTACTATCGAGATTTGCACCAGCATGAACGAGTGCTTCGGTGAGAGATTTGTATGATTCTTTTAGGTCAAGGTATTTACCAACAAAAGCTATCTTAACCTCATTTGATGGCATGATGATTTTATTAACTAAGTTTATCCATTGATCCATATTTGGTTTTATTTCATCTAACTCCAATTGTTCTGCAATAGGTTTTAAGATATCTTGAGCCATAAAATTGAGTGGAACTTGATAAATTGTAGAGGCATCAATTGCGTCAATTACACTATCTTCATCCACATCGCAACTATAGGCAATTTTTCTCTTAAGATCTTTTGGTACAGGTTGTTCTGCACGAAGAATTAACATATGTGGAGCGATACCTATGCGGCGTAACTCTTGAACAGAGTGCTGTGTTGGTTTTGTTTTTAATTCACCTGCAGCTTTTATATATGGCAGTAGTGTTACATGGATATTCATAACCCTTTTTTTACCAAGTTCGTGTTTGATTTGTCTTATAGTTTCTAAAAATGGTAAACCCTCGATATCACCTGTAGTTCCGCCAAGTTCTACTAGTAAAATATCTTTTTTTTGACCTGCTAAAAAAATTCTTTCTTTAATTTCATTGACTATATGTGGGACAACTTGGATAGTTTTACCAAGATATTTACCCATCCTCTCATTTTCAATGACAGTTTTATAAACTTGACCTGTTGTAAAGTTGTTGTCTTGAGTTAAAGATGTATCAATAAATCTCTCATAATGACCTAAATCCAAATCTGTTTCTGCACCATCTTTAGTTACAAAAACTTCACCATGCTCAAGTGGACTCATTGTACCTGGGTCAACATTGATATATGGATCTAACTTTAAAATCCCTATACGAAATCCTGCATGTTTAAGTAGTGTTGCTATACTAGCAGCACTTATCCCTTTACCTAATGAGCTTAAAACACCCCCTGTGATAAAGATAAATTTTGTTTCATTTGTTGGCAACATCAAGTTATATTCCTTACAATACAATCGGCATGATAATAGTCATAAAATTACCCTCTTTTACCATAAATGGTAAATTAGGTTCATTAAATTTCATTTCAAAACTCTCTGTGTCTGTTTGGAAAATAAAATCCAAAAGATATTTACTATTACAATTAATCTCAAATTGTTCATTTAGACCTGTAGATAATTCTAATTCGGTTTTTGCTTCGACATTATCATTACTAAGTGAATTAAATATGATTACATTAGGAAGGAGTGTAATTTTAATCTCTTGAGAAATAGTTGTAATCATTTTGATAGCATCTGACATCTCTTTTTTAGGGAGTGTTATATTGTGTTTGATTGTTTGTGGAATGATGCGTGCATAATCTGGAAATTTACCATTGATAAG
>DSAK01000061.1 GCA_011372825.1 Campylobacterota bacterium
GTAGTTTGGATAGTGGTATTGGGTGGAGAATAGCTTGGTTTGAGAGCAAAGACCACTAAAACTAGTAGAGCTAAACTAACAAAAATCTATAACTCTAAAATATAGCGCACTTCATGGCCCGTCTTATTTTTGCTTGCGACTCTCTTTCTCTGCTATGCCACTCACTCCAAATCTCCTCTCAAGCTCTTGCTTGATACGATCTGGAGATATCTCTCTACTGCCTAAACCAACAAGTGCGTGATAAAGCAAATCGGCAGCTTCATAGATAACATTCTCATCACCCTCATTCTCGATAGCTTCACAAAGCTCATTTGCCTCTTCTACTATCTTGGATTTTAATAGCTCTTTGTCCTCAAGGAGTTTTTTTGTCCATGAGTTTGTAGCATCACTATTTTTTCGCTCTAAAATAGTATGATAAAGTGTATCAACTATGCTATAAACAGCTTCTGGAAGTACCTCTTGTTCAAGGATTATCTTGTTTTGAGCAATAGAGGTAAAAAAACAACTCTTGCGTCCCGTATGGCAAGCCACACCGTTTTGATTTACTTTTAGCAGTATAGTATCACCATCACAATCAAGCAGTATATCAACAACCTCTTGGGTGTGTCCTGAACTTTCACCTTTTTTCCAAATACGCTTTTTACTTCGACTATAGTAGTGGGCATATCCACTGCTTTGTGTTAGCCCAAAAGCCTCTTTGTCCATATAAGCTAGCATTAGTACTTCATTGCTATTTGCCTCTTGGGCAATAGCTGGAAGAAGTGGTGTTTTGTCCCAATCTATCTCTATCAAGACTTATTGCCCCGCTACTGCATTTTGTTGTTTGTTTTTACTATCTACCCATATATTTGGAACAGCTCCGCCAGGGGTTAAGAATATTTGTGCATCTTTGTTTGCTTTGAGCGCTTCGTTAAACTTCATTTGTGCATCAATTTGTCTCAACTCCAAAAGCTCTCTTGTCAATGATTTTGCTACAAGTTCATTTGCATCTGCTTGACCTTGTGCTTCTATACGATTCTTTTCAGCTACCCCTCGTGCCTCTTCTATCCTTTTGAGTGCCTCTTCGGTTGCTCTCTCTTTTTGAAGCTCTGCTATAGTTATCTCTTGTCTCTCGACTTGTACTCTCTCTATTTGTTCTTTGATTCTTTGTGGTAAACCTATATTTCTAAGCTCCACACTCTCAAGCCATACAGGTTTGCCTCTGAGTGACTCTACTGTCTCTTTGACCCGTTTAGAAATGGCGTTTGCTATATCATTACGCATCTCAGGAAGTTGCTCGGCTGTATATTGTCCGACAACATCACGCACCACTTCTCTAACTCGTGTATTGATAATCTTCTCTTCCCATGCTGAACCCCACTCAGCTATAGTAGTTGGAACCACCTCTTCTCTGAGTCTATACTGTACAGCTATATCGATGTGGACTGTCAAACCTCTTCTATCAAGCACTTCAATAGATGGGTTTTTCTTGACACCACCTTCAAATCTCTCACCACTGATAGTACCTCTGGAATAATCATCCCCCACAGTATCTCGCTCTGTATTGCTATATACCATAAGTCTTGTTCTTATGTTTACCGGGATAACTGTCTCAAAGATTGGGATATAAAAGCTAAGCCCTGGCATGAGTGGTTCTGGTGCAAATTTACCCGTTCGCACTTTGATGCCAACCTCACCTGAATTGATGATAGTAAAAGGCTTCAAAAATAAGAACAATACTACTATAACGCCAGCTACTATAAGCCACTGGATTGACTTGCCTGGTGGATTCATAGGTGGCATTTCAAATCCCCCACCACCACGATTACCACCTCCACTATTTCCGCCTTGGTTGTTTTGGTTATCACCACTTGGTTTTCTCTTTTTGAAATAATCATTCATATCTGCAGGCATTTATGCTCTCCTTGTTTATTATATATATGTTAGATAATGCTCGTAATCTTTATTTCTTCCAAAAACTATATCAAAATAGGTTGATTGTAGCTTTTGGGTCATCTCTCCTCTACTGCCACACCCTATCTCTCTAGCATCGATGATTCTTACAGGTGTAATCTCAGCAGCAGTTCCTGTCAAAAATGCCTCATCTGCTACATAAACCTCTTCGCGACTAATGCGTCTTCGCTCTACTTTTATACCCATATTTGTAGCCATTTCAATAACTGTTTTTTGGGTAATTGACTGTAGGCTATTGTCATTTGGTGGGGAGATGAGTACCCCATCTTTTACCATAAAAAATGCTGCTCCACTCGCTTCGGCAACATAGCCTTGATCATCAAGCAAAAGTGCCTCTTCATACCCACAATCAATTGCTTCAAATTTCGCCATTTGGCTATTGAGATAGTTAGCAGTAGCTTTTGCTTTGCCCATAGCTGAAGTGTTTGAGGGTCTATTCATCGATACTATTTTGAGCTTGATACCCTTTTGCATCCCCTCTTCTCCCAAATATGCACCCCACTCCCATGCCGCAATTGCAGCTGTGACTGGAGCCTCTTTGTGGTAAACGCCCATGACACCATAACCTAAAAATACAAATGGTCTTATATAGACATTGTCCCCTTGAAACTCATTTTTACGCACAAGCTCGATTTGGGCATTGTTGAGCTCTTCTACGCTATAAGGCACATCAATAAGTGTCATTTTAGCAGACTCTAAGTCTTTTTGTATGGTCATTTAGGCGAAAAATCGCATACCCCTTCTCTGTTTTGTATGCTTTTGTCCCCTCTATGACTCCATTGCCATAGTGGATAGTGTGAGATAAGACATGCGTTGTTGCTTCACGCCATGGCTTAAACTCACCATTCATCCATATATATTTTGCTTCGTTCATCGATACATACTCCAAATAGGATAACTTAGGAAGATTTATAATATCTAAACAATAGTTAAAAGAGGGTAAGTTATTCTATACTATCTTAACCCACTATAGGTTATAATCGATCTATTATAGATTTTAAAGGGGAAAATATGTTTGGTTTCTTTGGTAAAACAAAAGAGAATTACGCAAAATTGTGGTTAGGCTCAACGCCACAAGATAGAGATAAGCATATAGAGCGCCGTAGTCCATACTCACAAGAGATAGTATCTTATGCCCCTGTATGTGGAGTAGCAGATGCAAAAGAGGCTTTGCAAATAGCCCAACAAGCTACCCAAAAAGCCAAAGAGACTCCACTTCATCAACGCATCGCATGGCTTGAGGATGTTGCAACAAAACTTGAAGAGAAAAAAGAGCTTTTTGCTAGAGTCCTGACCGATGAAGTAGCAAAACCTATACACTTTTCAAGAACAGAGGTTAGCCGTTGTGTTGAGACTATCAAGATAACTGCTATGGAGTTAGCAAACCTCAAAGGGGAGACAATCCCCACTGACATAGCCCCAAGTGGCAAAAAAACGCTCTCATGGTATCGCCGCGAAAGTGTTGGGGTGGTGGTGTGTATCACACCTTTTAACTTCCCTCTCAATCTCATCGCTCACAAATTGGCTCCTGCGCTTGGAGCTGGTAATTGTGTCGTCCTCAAGCCAACACCTGAAGCACCCTTGTGTGCATCGATGTTAGCAGAGCTTTTTATCACTTCACCTTATGCTACCCCTGATGCTTTAAGTGTAGTCTATGGTGATGCCGAAGTGGGCTCGGAGCTAGTAAGTAGCCCTATCCCTAGAGTCATCAGCTTCACAGGCTCAGTAGGCGTTGGCAAGCTCATCACACAAAACGCAGGTATCAAAAAAGTTGCTCTAGAGCTAGGGGGCAACGCTGCTACCTATATAGACGCAAATTGCGACATCCAAACAGCAGCCAAAAGATGTGCATTTGGTGCATTTTACAACAGCGGTCAAGTGTGCATATCACTTCAGAGGATATATGTCCATGAAGCAATATATGATGATTTTGCAGAAGCGATATCTACCCAAACACAAAATCTCAAAGTGGGCGACCCCTACAATGATGATACTTTTATCGGACCACTTATCAACGAAGATGCAAAACATAGAGCAAAAAGCTGGGTGGCTTCAGCACAAAACGAAGGGGCAAAGATACTAGTAGGAGGCAGTGAGCAAAATGGTATATTCCCCCCTACTGTGATGGCCGATGTTACCGATGAGATGAAGATTGTATGCGAAGAGGTTTTTGCCCCTATAGTTAGCTTGGTCAAAGTAGCAAGCTACGAAGAAGCGATAGAGAAGATGAACAACTCCCCTTATGGGTTGCAGTTTAGTATCTTTACAAACGATTTGAAACTCGCCCAAAGATTTATCGACGATAGCCAATCAGGTGGTGTTGTCATCAATGAGATACCAACGCTTAGGTTTGATGTGCAACCTTATGGTGGTGTTAAACTCTCAGGGATTGGCACAGAGGGACCAAAATGGGCACTTGAGGAGTTTACACAAATCAAAAGTATCACGATATACTAAGTTTTACCATACCAACTCCCCTTTACAAGAAGCATGCAAAACCTATAGCATAGCTTCTTGGCTCTATATCGTGATGACGACTCAGATCACTTTTAAATCCTATGAAAATTTATCTATTCTTTCTTGATATACTCTAGTGATATCTGCCATCTTTTTTTTGATATGCTCAGGCGATAATATAATCAAATCTGGCAACCAAGTTTTCACCAAAGGGATAATCTCCATCGGGTTATTTATCTTGTAACTCAACTTCAACCCATCACTATCATCACTCAATATTTGCTGACTCTTGAGATGTTTCTTATTTCTAAAATATTTTGCAATACTTGGCAAAGCCAACACAACAACTTCATAATCACTAGCACCATATGAAGTAAATAGTGTTTGGATATTGTCTAAAAAATTGACTATTTGCGGATCTTTTTGAAAAGTACTTCGCAAAATAACGATCTTTTTTACAAAAGATACCCTTAGCAATCTAAGGCCACCATTGAAGCTATCATCAGCTAACTTTATGACTAGATATAGGTTTCCTTTGGCGTATAGTATCTTGTATGGTTGTACTTTGGCAAGAGTCTCATTTGTAGCATTATCGTATACCAAATCTATATATTGCCGATTTTTTATAGCTTTTTTGGCATCTGCCAACACACCTGCACTATCTATATACTCCTCTACAGGTGAATCGCAGAGTTTAAACACATCGATAGTTTCTCTCTTGATACTTCTCAAAAAAGGAAACTCTTTTACAGAAATATGGTTCAAAAATGGACTATCTAGTATCAC
>DSAK01000064.1 GCA_011372825.1 Campylobacterota bacterium
AGTATATCCTGATCCAAAAAAAGCAATATACTATACGTTTAAAAATATTAAGAAAGAGGGCGAAACACTTGAAATAAGACAAATGAATATCGTTTAACATTTGATACTACCCCCAAATGAGGTAGTTTAGTGACAATAAAGAAATACAGCTTTCCTCCCTACCCTTCTTCATAAAATCTGTATTCGTCAAGTGAACCTTGACAATTGTCATTGCTCACACGGAGCAAAACATCATTTCCTTGTTCGTCTCTCCATTTTTCGAGCCATTCAACCACGAAACCTTGCTCTTTTTCAATATCTTTGACCCACTCAACAAACTCTAAATCAAGAGTAATCTCACCTGTAGCTATCCACTCAGGCTCATAATTGCCATTTGGAAGCCCGTACCAAATATCATTGTTTTCGTATTGCTCAAAAAAGCTCTCTTCACTATCATGAAGCTCTGCTTCCCACATACCATGTTGCCAGTAGTAGTATGGCTCAACTTCTGAAGATACATTGTATTGAACCCCTTGGAGTTCAAAATCCCTAAAATCTACATCATACTTTTCTTCTACTTCTTCGATAGTAGAGTATGACTTGCATACTTTTGCGATCTCTTTTTCAGGATTTTTACCCCAAATTTTTTCTGCTGTTTCTTGAGGGATTTTGTAAGTAGTTTCGTTGTCATAGCCCTTTATTAAATCCTCTTCTAGCATCATATAGCTTTTGCCATCACACGGATGATTTTCAATTTCTATAAATGTTTTCATTGTGTACTCCTTTTTATATATATAAATAATACCGCTTTAGTATATATTAGTCAAGCAAACGGCAATGCACTTCATTTAGACATTTTACGCTCTAGTCGCCTAGTTGTTATGCAGAAAGCTGTGGGGTTTGTAAAACAATTCAGTTATCTCCGCCGTAATGGCTACACCTCGCCATAAATGACGAGGTTTTTCTTTTTTACATTACTGGATTACATTGTATGTTTCAGCATCATGGACTCTATGCTCCAGCAGCACACTTTCCCCTTTTTCATTTTCCCATTTTTCAATATATACCGCATAGCAATACTCTCCATTGATATCGCAATACTCATCTGTATCAATCTCTTTGACTAATTCAATGAACTTAAGATAAATGGTGTCAAGTGATTCTGACACCCATCGGGGTGCATACCCATTATCAGGTATGCCATAGATGATGTTTCTATCTGGATATTGAGAAAAAAAATCTTCTTCAGAATCATAAAGCTCGGCTTCGTCAAAACCATACTGATGATAATAGCAAGGTTCACTTGCAGAGGATATAAAATACTCGATATCTTTTAGCTCCCATTCTTCAAAAGAAATATCCTCCCTTTCTTCTTCCATTTTTTCAATAAGGTCGTAATCATTGCATGTTTTAGCGATCTCTTTTTCTGGGGATTCTCCCCAAATCTCCTTGGCGATTTTTTCTGGAATCTTATATGTTAAGGCTTCATTACTGAAGCCAATTATCATATCCTCTTCAAGATAATAACGAGGAGTTTCATAGCATCCATCTTGTAGCATTACAAATTTTTTAAACTCTTGCATGTTTCTTTCCTTTTCCTTTTGTACAAATGTTTTCATTGTTGTGCTCCTTTTTTAATGTATATAGAAACATTAACGTTTTGTGATATATTAGTCAAGCATAGCGTTCACTTGCAGAAGATATAAAACTCCTACTATAAGCAAATAGCAAGTTCTGTAATTTGTCGCTTGATTTCAATATGAGCAAGCTTCATCTGCTCACACAACTGATCGTTTTGTGTAGCGATTTTTACCACGAGGTTAAGATCCAACATCTGATAAACCCTTTCAGCCGTAAGGTTATCGCACCCAATAACAAACAAGACATTAGCAACATCCTCTTCCGTAATCTCTAAAATCATAAAGTCTCCTTGTCCATCATGTTTTCGGTATCCCTGCTGACGCCCTGCTTCGGCCTTTCATTCCAGTTTTCTATTGCCATTGCAGCATATTTTTCCCTCTCCCTATGGATCGGCTTTCCATCAGCGTCAAAATAATGAAACGCACGAGCTAAAGCGATGTATTTCACTGTATTGCAGCCATGGCAGCTAGAGGAAATAGAAACGCGCTCTACCCCACCAGAGCGTCGACGAACCTCTACGTAGTCCAAATCCTTGTTCCCGCAAGTTGGGCATCCTTTAATTTTATTGGGGTTGAGATAGAGTACCCCATTTCTCTCTACGATGTTATTGCTCATTTAAATCCTTTGTCTGTACTTTATATAAAAGGACTGTAGCCAACACCAGTCAAATTGTCAAATAGCATATTAAAGTGGAACCTTCTATACTAAAAGGCAATCACTTGAATTTGATCATAGGGTTTTCCAAAAAGGCGTATCTTTGCTCTTAAAAGCGCCTCTTTCTTGTTCTGAGAAATAATCATCAGCTCCTCAGCCATGCGATCGAGTTTGGCTTTTTCATTTTTTGAAATTAAAAGTCTTTTCATAGTAATCCTTATTCTTTAGGTAGAACTATTATAGAAAATATGGATACATTAGGCAATGGAAAACGGAAAACGAAAACAGTAATGTGCAAATGCACATTACTCTTAATCCTTTTCAAGAATAAGATTAAGCTCTTTTAAAAGCGTATAGACTTTATTTTGCTTATCTTGCGAAAGCGAAGAGATGTATTTTCTACTCAATAACTTTTTTGCGGACTTTATTTGTTCAAATTCATAGCTCAAAGAAGCACCTTTTGTTTTGTTCTCTTCTTTCTTTTGTTTAACCAACTCTTTTAATAAATCGTAGTTAATCTCCCTTTTTAATGTCTTATCGATCAGCTCTTTTAAATAATCCATATCGAAACGGACTTGATTGATTAAAATAGCATACGAATATGCGAGATTATCTTTTCTCATTGCTTCGATTAAAGGAGGAACAAGATTGAGAACCTTCAACTTGTTTAAGAAGCCACCAAGTTGATATTTTGCAACCTTCTTAAGAGAGCACTCTATTTCTTTAATTTGCTTCTCTAGCAGAGGTGTTAAATTGACATTACCTGAATAATAGTTTCTAATCCGATTGAGAAGAGAAAGAGTATCATCAATGCTCGCTTTTCTGCTCATTGAAATATATTGGAGAATAGAATAAACCTCATCGTAAGCATTAATATCCTCTCTTTGAAGATTTTCGGAAATCATCAAAAGCACAGCCTCTTCTTCGGTAACTTCTAAAATCTTACCGTCAATTTCACTCCATCCAAGCTGTTTGACCGCCTCAATTCTTCTTGCTCCAGCAATACGCTCATAACGCCCATCCCCTAAGTCCCTGACGGTAATGGGATTAAGAATACGTCCTGCCTCCTTAATATTATCCGCTAACTCATCTATCCCCGCTCTACTCATATAGCTGTGATCATGAAAATTCGGTGCGACTATATCAGAGATCTTTATTTTATAGACCTTCTCGTCATCACCTATGATTACTTCGTTTTTAACTCTTCTGCGTCCTGAAGCGCTTCGCCCCTCAAACATGTCTTCTCGTGACACTTCAGCTCCTTTATATGCTCATTTCTGTAATTGTTTTAAGTAATGTGAGAATATCCCTGTTGCTTTTGGCTTTCTTCTCAATAAACTTAACAATGTTATACACCTCGGGGTCACTTGCCGCAGAGTCAAATAGCGAACGTTTTGGTATGGGTGGAGCTACTAAAACCTCACCTTTGTAACCAAGACTTTTTAAATATTTGGGGTGATTGTTTTTAATATTAGACAAACTTTCTCTTTTATCATTCACATTACTCTCGTAGAGATTAGGGATAAGGGTAATTTTTTCAATTTCTTTATCGTATGCTTCCATAATAGCATAGACCTCATCTAAAAAACCCACTGTACCCGATTCATCAAGTATGTTTGTCTTTACGGGAACAAATAACTTGTCTGCAGCTAACACAACGCTAGTCATCAAAGAACCTGTTGTCCGCAGTGAATCGATAATAATATAGTCATACTCCTCTTCGAAACGTTTTACTAATTTACTGAGAAGATTCTCTTTATTTTTAATATTTCTTTCAGCATACTCAGCGAGTAGATAATTGCTAAAAATGGCATCAACTTTTTCTGATACCCTAATAGGATCAATATCAAGAAGTTTATCTTCAAAGATAAGGGAAATGTTTGCGCTAGGATAAGCGTCTAAGATATTTTCTTTATAGCCACAAAGTAATTTCTGTACACCATGTGGATCAAAATCAATAAGTAATACCCTCTTGCCATAAATACTAGAGAGAACCATCGTTAGTGCATGTGCTCCTTGGGACTTTCCTTGTCCACCTTTTTGATTAACTGAGGCAATTGTAACACAACTCATACACATCCTTTTTATATTTGTATGTTTAAAAAATCATATCAAAAAAAATTGTTGAAATTTTGTTTTTTGTAATTTTCTTATATTTTATGTAAAAAACAGATCTTTTTAATGCATTTAAATCTTATCAAAAAAATCGATGAATTTCTATTTTTAGTAAATTTCTCTAAAATTACAAAATATTAAATATTTAGAAAATAGACTAAGACTTAATTAGGCTATGTGATTCTAAGCCAACACCATTAATATTTTCGTGTAGGTGAGCTCACTCGGATATAAACAGAAATTTTTTACAAGAAAAAATAGTGCATCTAAGTAAAAGGCTGTGTGTATCGAGTCTCAAAAGGTTAGTTTTAGCGAAAACGACGTAATGCTATAATATAGCCTTGAATACCTGATCGTCCAGGTTTATTTTAAACCAACAAGCAATTTATTGAAACCTATCAACAATAGAATTTATAGACATATTTTAGTCTTTAGTTCTTCAACTTCTTTAAGGTCAAGCGTGTTTTAGATTTGTAGATGTTTTGTGATAGATCATTTTTTGGTTTGCTATTTTTATTGTGATGTGGTTGATTTATAATTGTGTTTAGTGGTTAATTACTGGTTTGAATTTTTCTTGTTTATTTAGACTGTGTCATCTGTTCTAGTGGCAAGAATAAATACATTGGCACTCCATAAGCAAACATCTAGAGTTGCTGCCATACAGAGATCATCAGCAAACACCGCAAAGAAGCTTCAGGCTTTATGTAGCATTTGGCTATACTACGCTTCAAATACCGATAGGGAAAAACATACAATGGAAGAAAATAAAGAACCACGTTTTAAAAAGGTCGTAGATGCGGCTGATG
>DSAK01000023.1 GCA_011372825.1 Campylobacterota bacterium
CCGATATCGAGCTTGGCAAAAAACTTTCTCTTGAAAATCTAAAAGAAAAAAATGATGGCTTGTATCTGATAGAGACTCCAAATTTTTTCTCAATACTTGAAATCAAAAATGGTAAAATATCTTACAAGATAAATCGTATGCCACTTTTTAAAAGTGATCAAGATGTATAGCATAAAAGCCCATGCCAAAATAAATTCTTTTTTAAAAATTACTGGTCACCACAATGGCTACCATACCATCATGTCGAGATTTATCCAATTAGAAAATCTCTATGACACCATCTCTTTTGTCCCATGCAAGTGTGAAACTTTCACAATTGAAGGGATAGATGGAGTTGAGACAAAAGCCAATACAATTTACAAAGCGTTTGTTGCCCTTAGCGATTATAGTGGCAATCTTGATTTGCTCGATTTTTTCTATCATCACAAAGTAGTAGTCACAAAAAATATCCCTTCGCAAGCTGGTTTAGGTGGCGGGAGTAGTAATGCTGGAGCTTTTTTGAGGCTAGTAAATGAGATATGCGATATAAATCTAGAAACACCTATCTTAGCGAACATAGGAAGCCAGGTAGGTGCTGATGTTCCATTTTTTGTTTATAACTACACAACTGCAAATGTGAGTGGATTTGGAGAAATCGTAGAGCCCTTTGATGAAGAACCACTGCGTGTTGAGCTATTTTATCCAAAAACTAAATGTGATACAGCTTTAGTTTACAAAACATTTAAACAAAATTTCTTTGACTCTATAGAACCGCAAAAATTCTCACATTGGAAATATCTCCCCTCTAGAGAAGTCATAAACGAAGCCGACAATGATCCTATAGTGCTAAACGACCTCTTCAAAGCAGCACTTCTTGCATACCCATCGCTCAAAAACCAAACCCCAAAAGAGTCCCTTTTTAGTGGCAGTGGAAGCACATTCTTCAAGGTGCTAAGATAGCTTGCTTGACAGTTTTAAAAAACTCAATAGTATCAAAAGTCTTATCTTGATTGAGCTTTAGTATCTTATTTTTATGTTGATTTTTTGCGATAATTGCTATCTTGACGCCATCTTTTTGGAGCCTAGCAATCAACTCTTTGAGAGTAAAAATAGCTGTTATATCTATAAAAGGGACCGAAGAGATATCTATTATCATCCGCTTGGTATCTAAGAGGCTATTGATTTTACTCTCAAAAAAAGTACTAGACCCAAAGAAAAATGCCCCATTTATCTTCACAATCCGCGTCCCCTCTGGCAATGCCAAATTTTCTTCTGACAACTCCCCTTCTAAAACAACCTCTGTCTCTTTTGTGATACGATAGACAACAAGAAGTGATGCCATGACAACTCCAACACCTACAGCCACCATCAGGTCAACAAACACAGTAACTAAAAATACGATTACCATAACAGCCAAATCATTCTTCGGACTTAGCCTCCACACTTTTAAAAATTTGTAATCGAGTATATCTATACCAACTTTTATCAGAACCCCCGCTAACACCGCCATTGGTATCTTAGAGGCTAGTGGCGCAAAAAGTAGAACTACAAGTAACAATCCCAATGCATGTATCATCCCCGAATAGCGACTATTGCCGCCACTTTTTATATTGACAACTGTCCTCATCGTTGCCCCAGCTCCAGGGACTGAACCACTCAACCCACAAAGCATATTGCCTATACCTTGACCTAAAAGCTCACGGTTTGAATTATGCTTTGTTCTAGTGATTGAATCAGCAACGATAGAGGTAAGCAAAGTATCTATAGTCCCTAGCATGGCCAAAGTCAAAGCCAATGTAATCACAGTAGTATAAGTAGATAGCTCAAATGAAGGGGCAACAAACGAAGGAAACACTGCTGGGATTTTACCGATAGTATCAACCTCGAAACCTGCCAATATACTAAATAGAGTCAATGCCACCAATGCAATAAGTGGAGAGGGGATAATCTTGGAAAATCTTTGAGGCGTAAAGTATAAAATCATTAAAGTCAAAGACCCAAGGAGTAATGATTGTCCATTTGTTTGCATAATCACGGTTGGCAACGAGATTAATGCATGCGCTACCGAAGCATCAAGTGTAGCTCCAAAAAGTGGGGCAAGTTGCAAAATTATAATAATAACCCCAATGCCACTCATAAACCCAGAGATAACTGGATAAGGGATATACTGCACAAATTTACCAAAACGGGCCAATCCAAAAAGAATCTGAAACAATCCAGCTAAAACTACCATAGAGGCTACAAGGCTTATATTGCCATCAAATGTAATCACGCTAGATGCCACTACTACCGTCATGGGGCCTGTTGGTCCAGATATCTGCGTTTGGGTGCCTCCAAAAAAAGAAGCAAAAAAACCAAGGATAATAGCCCCCCACAATCCAGCAGCAGCTCCTAACCCACTTGCAACACCAAAAGCTAGCCCTAGAGGCAAAGCGATAATTGCCGCTGTTAAACCTCCAAAAAAATCACCTCTTAATGAACCTCTCATACTCTAATAGCCTTTTATTTTTGAAGTATTGTAGAGCAATATTGATTAAAAAAAAGATTAAGCCCAATAAATGATATAATGGCATCAAAAAAGGGATTTGTGAGTGGAAGTAATAGCGCAAAACAGAAAGGCCAGACACGACTATGAGATATTAGAGACTTTTGAAGCCGGAATCGTCCTCAAAGGGAGCGAAGTAAAGGCTCTACGGGCAAAAAGAGCAAACCTCAAAGACTCATTTTGTCGCTTCATCAAAGATGAACTTTTTGTTATGAATATGCACATAACTCATCTTGAAACCACTTTTCGCAGCTTTACCCCTGATACAAGAACCCCTAGAAAACTTCTACTTCACAAAAAACAACTCAACAAACTTTTTGCCCAAGTGACACAAGAAAGCCTCACTATAGTACCACTCTCGATCTATTTTAATGAGCGAAACAAAGCCAAGCTTAGTATTGCACTAGCTAAAGGGAAAAAACTCCATGACAAAAGGGCCGATTTAAAAGCAAAAACTCTTGACAAAGAGGCAAGACAAGCGATGAAAAGTCTCAACAGATGAAGGGATCCGATGAGAATTGACCTACACAACCACACCACAAGATGCAATCATGCCGAAGGTAGCATAGATGAATATATACAAAAGGCTATAGAGCTTGGAATTGATATATACGGCTTTAGCGAACACGCACCAATGGATTTTGACCAATACTACAGGCTAGATTTTAATGATATAGAAAGATACGAAGCTGATATTCTAGATGCAAAGGCAAGATATGCAAAAGATATAAAAATCATTTTAGGGTATGAGGTTGACTGGCTCCCCAATCACATCGACAAGCGGGTTCTCAAAAGAGAGGTTGACTATCTAATAGGCTCTGTACATTTTATCAACAAGTGGGGCTTTGATAATCCTGAATTTATAGGTGAATATGCAAATAAAGATATAAATGAGATTTGGATAGCCTATTTTGACGCTATCACACAGATGGCAAAAAGTGCCCTTTTTGATATCGTTGGACATTTAGATTTACTCAAAATTTTCAAATTTCTCCCTACAAAAGATATTAGACTCATGGCAAAAGATGCACTTAGAGCAATAAAAGAATCAAACATGACTATAGAATTAAACACAGCGGGATTACGCAAACCCATAGGGGAGATATACCCATCCAAAGCTCTTCTTCAAGAGGCATACAATCTTGAAATACCCATCACATTCTCTTCAGATGCCCACAAAGTTGAACATATAGGGTATGGATACCAAGAGGCTATCGCACTAGCTAAGGAGGTTGGATACACAAAAGCGATGACTTTTGAGGCTAGAGATAAGCAATTGGTTCATTTTTAGGTCACTTTTGTAGTGATACCTAAAAAAGATATAGGTATAATACGAAACTTAATCAATCAAGGAGTCATTAATGGGTAAGTTTGTTAGAAATATCGATGAGTTTTATAAATTTTGTGAAGAAAATGAAGTAGAATTTGTCGATTTTCGTTTTACAGACATCAAGGGCATGTGGCATCATGTTACATACAAATTAAGTGCAGTGAGCAAAGAGATGCTAAGCGATGGTCTTCCATTTGATGGCTCTTCAATCGAAGCGTGGCAACCTATCAATCGCTCAGATATGATTCTCAAACCAGACGTTCCAACAGCATTTCTTGACCCATTTACAGCCGATAGCACTATCATTGTGATTTGTGATGTTTATGATATCTACAAAGAACAAATGTACGAAAAATGTCCAAGGTCTATAGCAAAAAAAGCCCTTGAATATCTTGAAGCTACTGGTATTGGGGATACGGCATACTTTGGACCTGAAAATGAATTTTTTATCTTTGAAGATGTAAAAATCAAACTTGCAGCCAATGGATCATCGTATAGTCTCGATACAATTGATGGTGAGTGGAATGACGACAGAGACTATGGTGAGCTTGGAAATATGGGTCATAGAGCTCAAGCAAAAAGTGGATATTTTCCAGTAACGCCAATCGATAGTGGTGTTGATTTGAGAGCTGAGATGATGCATGTATTAGAAGATATTGGTCTTGAAGTTGTTCTAAGCCACCATGAGGTAGCACAAGGTCAGCATGAAATTGGTGTCAAATTTAACACACTAGTTGAAGCAGCAGACAATGTCCAAAAACTCAAATATGTTATTAAGATGGTAGCTCACCTCAATGGCAAAAGTGCTACTTTTATGCCAAAACCACTTTATGGTGACAATGGCAATGGTCAACATGTACACCAATCTATCTGGAAAAATGGAAAAAATCTCTTTTACAAAGAGGGAAGCTACGGCAATCTAAGTGAAATGGCCTTGCATTATCTAGGTGGTATATTTAAGCATGCGCATGCAGTTGCTGCATTTACAAATGCTAGCACCAACTCATACAAACGACTCATCCCTGGATTTGAGGCTCCTAGTATTTTGACATATTCAAGCCAAAACAGAAGTGCATCTTGTCGCATCCCTTATGGTGCTTCGGAGATGGCAACTAGAATTGAGACAAGATTTCCCGATAGCACATCATGCCCATATCTTTGCTTTGCTGTACTTATGTTAGCTGGTCTTGATGGTATAAAAAACAAGTATGTTCCAATAGGTCCAATGGATGAAGATCTCTTTAAGCTTAGCCTTGATGAGATTAGAGAGAAAAAAATCCCTCAAATGCCTCA
>DSAK01000044.1 GCA_011372825.1 Campylobacterota bacterium
CCACCGCTTAGAGAGTTTATGAGGATGGATAGTTTATATTTTTTCATATTAGTTTAAATACCTCTTGCCCATACTAGGCACACTAAACTCAAAAGCTCTATTTTTAGCTTTTAAAATTCTCTCTTTATCTACATTAGCAATATTGCTAACTATTGCATTAGCAAGTTTCCCTACATCATCCACAGGTACCAGATCTCCAAACTCTCCGCTATTTAGTATCATCTTTGGTCCTCCAGAGCAGTCGATGCATACCACAGGGGTTTCACACGCCATGGCTTCTACTATCACATTGCCAAAACCCTCCCAGCTAGAACTTAGTACAAATAGGTCTGCATTTTTATAGCATGGGTGTGGATTTGCTTGAAATTTTATAATCTGCATATACTCTACTATTTGCAAGTTTTGAGCTAAACTCATGAGACTATCATACTCTTTACCCTCACCAAGTATGATGAGTCTTAATCTCTCATCTTGCCTCAAAGTATTTGCAAATGCGTTTAGCAACAAAGTTTGATTTTTTTGCTTATGCAATCTTCCCACATTTAAAATAGTCTTGATTGATTCATCTTCAAACCACTCATGTGAGACTTTTTCTAGCATGGGCATTTCTATGTTTGGTGGCAGTACTGGATTGCCTACAACATGACACTGAGTGTCTATTGCTATCTTGTTAGCTATCAAGTCTTTTTTTGTATCATCTGAATTGGCTATTATTTTATCCGCCTTTCTATATGCTAGTCGAATCAAGCTTTTATAAAGATCTTGCTTGATAGTTGGCATAGCAACTATCGCATCCATAGTATTAGCTTCCCTAAAGATTATTTTAGAGTTTATGAAAAATGCTGATAAACCTACAAATATATTTGCATCTCTTATCACTGACAGAGCAATATATGGCTGTGAGATTTCGAGTGCTTTTAAAAGCTTGAAAAAACATACCTTGCTCGTGAGTTCAAAATAGTGACTTTTATTTTCTCTAAGACTTGGGATAGGTAGGATCCCGTGTCTTTAAATGCTATGATCTCTACATCGTACTGCTCAGCGTAGTAGTTTGCAAGGTTTACAGCAATTCTCTCTGCTCCTCCGCCCTTGAATGATGGGAATATGATGGCTATTTTTTGTTTTTTTCTCTTACTCATTTCTTCAAAGATTCTGATTAATGGTTTTTGCACTTATTTAGTTAAACGCAAAATTTTAAGCCTGCTCATCCCAAAAACTTTACTCTCCCCTTGTTAGTAGCTATTAACCCCTTTACAACTTTTTCTCAAAAAATCTCTTATTTTTTGTTTAGTGATTTTTTCTTTTGGTTGCAAATATGTGATATCATCATCTTTTACATCATCTATATAAACCAATCCTACAACAAAGAGTTTAAATGTAATCCCCTCTACAATATTTTCATTCACTTTAAATATTTGCTTCAAACTCATCACATCTTTTGATAAACAATATAAATCATAATAATCTCTATACTTAGCTCTTAAAAAAAGTGCATTTACTTTCATAGCTGCTACTTGTTCAAGTGTTGCTAAATGAAAGTTGCTCTTACTTGTAGGGGTTAAAAATTTCCATTTTGCATTGAAAAAAGTAACCTTCACACCATCAAGAAGCAGGTCTATCTGCCCATCTGTAGTATTGAGTATCTCTTTTTTTTCAAATCGTTTTACGTATTCTAAAATCTCTTTAATATCAAAATCATCATCAAAGGTGAAAAAATCCAAGTCTTCGCTTTTGCGATGACAAAGATGTAGCGTCAAAATACTTCCCCCTACAAGAACATATTTATTTAAAAACGAACAACTTTCTACCATTTGAAGCAAGAGGGACTTTGTCTTAGGAAGCAAGCAGTTTAAGTTTTTCAAGTCTTCCATTTTTCAGCCCTTTAAAATAATCACTCTCAACATTCATTTTAAAAAACACTCTAGCGATCATAAGATTAGTTTTTATAAATGTTTTGTCGCTTTTGAGCTTCTCCTCCCATACATTTTTTACTTTTTTGATACCAAAGAGTTCAAGGCATTTTGCTATATCATCAAAATCTGCATATTTGAGTGTATACTCTATAAGTAATTTTTCACCAAACTCTTCATAGCTTATCTCTTTGCTATAGCTCCAAAAAATCCCTTTATTTTTTAAATACTCAAAAAGTTTTACTTTTTATTTTTAGCATCATTAAGCCTTTTTTCTTATTATTATAGTCAATCTAGAATTTACAGAAATTATTTTGCACTATCCCATAAAACCTACAAATATCAAAAAAATTACTACGATCTTCATTTTTCATCTTTTTACCTGCATTATATCAACTTGTTACTAAGTAGCAATTTGATAAAATCAAAACCGCATCTCTTTGCTGTAATCTCCCTTTTTCAAATCCAATCTTACATCTTTTTTATCCTAGCCATCTATACTGGCTTATTGTGATGCCTTAAGTGCCACAATATCTACTGTTTGCTTGCTTGAGGTGGATAGTCTAGCTATCTAGCAACTCCTCCCATCTATCTAATGCAATGCTCAAGCTAAATTTCTGAGCACTCTTTGCCACTTCATATCTATCCCACTTTTTATTTGCCGCTTCTTTCATTTTATTTTCTAACTCTTTTATATTTTGATACTCTACCAAATATCCATTAACCCCATCTTGCACTATCTCTTTTACACCGCCTGGAGAGTCAAATGCTACCACAGGAGTACCAAGAACGATAGATTCTATAAGCACATTGGGAAAGCCTTCGTACAGTGAAGTCAAAAGCGTAGCATCTGCTTTTGCATAGTATGGCAACACATCTTTTTGAAACCCTTCAAAATCAACTCTATTGGCTAAACCAAGACTTTTTGCAAAGTTTTTAAGCTCCAACTCCAAACTACCCTTGCCCACTATTTTAAGTCTCATATGGGGTAGTTCTGATGCTACACCTGCAAAGGCTTCTATGGCATAGCGAAATGCTTTAACTCTCTCCAACCTACCAATACAGAGAAAATATCCCTCTTTTTGATCTTCTATGCCATGTAGATTTACATAATTTTGCACTATTTCATTTACAGGGTTGTAGATGACACTAGTTTTTTCTTTATCTAGCTCATATACTTCCAATAGGTCTACTCTCATAGCTTCACACTGGTTGACTATGTGATCTACCTTGGTATAAAACCTATCGATAAACGCTCTTACGATATACCTATACCATATGCCACTTGCAAGTTCTCTTTTTTGTGAAAGAATACTGATGTTTCTAGCTATGAGCCTAAACTTATCTTGACTTAGCAACCGCACCAACACCATCATCACCGCCAGTTCATAGTTAAATACTACCATTTGAGTTGGCTTTTGTGTTTGGATATATTTTCTAAGCTTACCAAAAGAGTATCTAGCGTTATTTACGCCTAGTGCTAGCAAATCTACCTGCTTGCTTACTCTGTCGTGATATGCTGAGTTTTTCATATGAAGTACCAGCAAAGTTACCTGCCACCCTCTACTAGCCAATCCATTGGCGATATTCACACACACCGCCTCAGCACCACCACCACTTAGTGAGCTTATTAGAAAAGTTACTTTATTCACTACATCCACCCTAATATTTGTCATATTCGCTAAAATTTTTTATCTAATCTTTTAGAAAAATCACAAAGCTCAGCTACGGCATACATTTTATTTTTATCCTTACAAGTTTCCAGCTCCCAAGCTATTTGCTTGCAAAAATAGGCACTTACAGCTCATCATTGCTATCACTTTTATCTTCTCTTTTGTAAGGCTTAATTTTTTGACAGAAACTCCCTGTATTGGCACTCCACATAAACTTAAATTTAACATCATGAATTTCTTAAAACATCCACTACAAAATCTATCCTCATACTATTTTCACGACTCAAACTTTGCTTTACAATGATTGGGATGTATTGTCTTCCCAAGGTTATAGTTTGAAGTTCTGCTAAAAAGTTTTTATCACCATTTTGATTATAAGTTTTAAAAGCATTTACAAGATTTATTTCACTAGTTACTGACTGAGCAGATGTTGAGATTGCCTCATTTTGACAGCAAATAAAACCAACAGTAAATATCTTAAAATCATCATATTCATGGTCATGGTTATTAATAAGCATAAATACCGATATGTGAGATAGACTCTCTTTAAACTTATCTCGACAATGAATAAGGTTTTCAATGGTTAAAGTAGATTTTAATTCAACCATTATTATATACAATTTTTTGTTTTTTCTATCCATATACAATATCGTAGCTTCTGATTTTTTACCATCTGATCTTAGCTCTTTTTCTCCATTTTCATTTTCAAATATCCAACACTCCTGTGTTGGGATATTGTCTATCGTTACTTTTTGAAGCGTAGCATTTGAAGAGGTTTCTAAGATATCTAAAGAGGATGATAAATTCTCGTTTAATATTCTCAAACTCTTAAAATGTACTTGAACCCTTTTTCGTAAATGATTTAATTTGATTGCCATTGTTCATACAGCTTCATATTGATTTCATTTGATAGTGATGCTATTTGATTTTCTATCTCAAGAAAATCCTTAAACACCACCCCATATTCCTCTATAGTGTAGTGTTTAACCTGCTCTCCGTCAAAAAAACAAATTTCTATATCTTTAATATTTAAAGAACTACTTAAATGCTCACTTTGGATTTTTGCTTTATTCTCATCAGTGAGCTGAGCATAGTTGATATAGTTATTTATTATTTTAGTGAGCAATGTACTGTGTGTAGTAAGAAGTAGTTTATTGTTTTGACTTGCAAACTCTATCAATATGCTCATCAAGTCATACTGATTTTTTGGATGAAGATTTTCCTCTGGTTCATCAAGTATCAAGAAATTTTTTTCTTTACTTTTTATCCAATATTTAAAATACAAATAAAGTGTTGCAAGTTGATTTGTATTTGAAGAGACCAAAAACATCGGAAGTTCAGAGTTGCTACCACTTATATTGAGATTAAGCTCTTTTTGACCTATTTGGTTTGACTTTATGCCTATTTTCCCACCTAAAAGTTTTTCAATCATCGCTAAAAACTTCTCAAAATCTTTATTTACTATACTATCTTGTTTTAGATCCATCATTTTAGTTATCAGTTCATTCATTGGCAAAGTATACGATGGTTTGTATTGCTCAATAATAC
>DSAK01000027.1 GCA_011372825.1 Campylobacterota bacterium
ATTTTAGTCTCATCTTGTTGTTTTTGTATCTGTAAACCATAATTTCTAAGTGGCAAATAAAGAGCTTCCTCTGATGTGGTCTGTGGAGATTTTCTCTTTGTTTGCTCTATATTGCCAATCTCAAGTGGAGTAATGCCAAGGATGTCAAATTGAGATTTTTCCTCTTTTTTGATAATGTTTAGACTATGTTTGCCCCTAGTGAGTGCCACATAGAGTCGATTTAACTCATCTTTGGTTTTCTTCTCACCCTCTTTTGTTTTTGCTACTTTATAGTCAGTATCGAAGTTTTCTCTACTTGATAGATTTTTGTAATAGATATTTTGTATCAACAAATCATCATTGTAGTCATAAATAAATCTATTTTTATCAGTATTCTCTTTATTGAACCTATCTAGCACTATCACGTGGGGAAATTCAAGCCCTTTAGAGCTATGTATAGTCATGATGGTAATCCCATGTTTCTCTTTTTTTGCTATTGGGATATCACTAGTTTTAAACTCTCTCAAAAAAGTATCTATATCTTGATATTGCGAAGCAAACTCTAGCAACTTCAAACAGTTGATATCAAGATAACCAAAATCAGACAATAATCTATCTACAACCTCAAGTGGACTAAGAGAGTTATCAAACCATGAGAAATCAACCTCTTGCAAACTTTTTTGACTCATCTCAAGCAATGGGGCAATATCTATAAACTCACCTCCAAGGAGATACTCAACTCCGCTTACAATAGAGGCGATATAAGAGAGATGAGATATAGAACTTGAAGTGTGTAGCATAGTAGGGATTGCTAAATTTTTGCACTCTTGTTGTAGCACCATCCCCTCGTGATTGGTATTGACTAAAAAAGCAATATCATCCACATCTACCCCTTGGCTTAGGATAGATTTCGCCTTGTTTGTTGCTTCTTTTATTAGATTTTCATCATCTGTATTTACAACACTCACATAGCCACCATTTTGTGATTTGCTATGCTGCTTGACATAATCATCCATTTTCCCATCAAACCAGCTATTGACCTGAGCTATGATGCGGCTATCACTTCGATAGTTTGTATCCATACCTTCTATAATGATACCATACTTCTTAGAAACCATACCAAACACATTCTCCTCTCCCCCTCGAAAGCGGTATAAAGACTGTTTGGTATCTCCAACTAAAAAAAGCGATTTAAACTCATGCACCCCTTGACCTGAAACAATCTCTTCAAGCATTGGAGCTAAGAGCAATGATTGCAATATAGAGGTATCTTGAAACTCATCAATCAATATATGTTTAAATTTCGTATCAAGCTTAAAATATATAAAATCTTTATTTATATGCTCACTTAAAAGTCTATAAGTGTATTGTGCCACATCACCAAAACTCAAGAGCGAGCTTCTTTTTATCTCCACATCAATACTATTTTTGTAGCTTTGGAACACTTCAAAGAGTAGATAGAGAAAATTGCCTTCATTGATTTTAAGATACTTTCCAATTAGCTCCTTTAACTCCTCGTAATAGTCTTGTAGATATTGATGGGTGGAGGTGATTTTTGTAAACCATGAATGGTCCCCCAAATAAACATGATTAAATAGCTTTTTTTTAGCAAACTCCTCTATATTTTTACAATCAAATTGGTTTATCTCCCTTTTGTTTGCATTGGCTTGTATGAGCTTTTTTTGCATTGATAATGCTTTGGTTTTTATCTCCTCTTCTATAGCGCTAGTGTCCTCAAAATTGTAAGACAAATCTAAAAAAAGCGGACTTATCTCATAAAAAGACTCGAGTTTTGATGTGATGCTCGATAGATTTGTACTTGCAAGCTCCAAAGATAGATTTACTAACACATCAATCAATTCCTTTTTGTGAAGCTCGTCTAAAAAAAGCTTCTCTATCTTTGAGAAATCTTTTTCTTTGATAACTTCAAAATCAGGATCAATCCCAATAGACAAAGAGCTTGAACGCAAGATAGAGCCAAAAAAGCTATCTAATGTTGAGATGTGATTTGTGGTACTCAAAAAATGCTGCAACACATCATGGTGTTTTTCAAAAAGCATCTCTTTTGAGAGTCCTGTAACCTCTGATACTTTAGAAACAAAATCGCTATTTTTCTCCTCCTTGAAGCCCAATAAATATCCTAAGATCCTCTCACTCATCTCACCAGCAGCCTTATTTGTAAAAGTAACTGCTAAGATATTTTTTGGAGATGCTCCCTTAAAAAGCAAAGAGAGATATCTAACACTAAGGGCAAATGTTTTTCCACTTCCAGCACTTGCTAGATATCCATAAAATGGTACAAAACTCATAGATATTCCCCTCTCTTGCACATGAGTCTAAATTCGCAATATTTACACACATTTAAATCCTCACACTTTGCATTGACAAAAGATTTTACTTCCAATAGCTCATTTATCACATCAAAAAATCTCTTATCTTTCTCTTCAAATTTTTTCACTTCATCAAAGTATCCGCCATCAAAGACTCGAATATAAGCAAATTGTAGATTTTTATATTTGTTTTCAAGTATTGCTTTGTAGATATTCATCTGAAAATCAGTTTGAGTTTCAAGATTTTTAGATTTATTCTCTTTGTTTGTTTTGCTAGTTTTATAATCTATCACATAGGTGCCAACACTCTCTTGGTCTATCCTGTCACATCTTCCCTCAAAGCGCAACCCCTCTATCGTCCCTTCTATTTTTGTTTCGGTTGCTATAACTCTCCAGCCGTTATTAAAATGCGCTACTTGATTTGCAACAAAACTTGCAAGCATTTTCTCATAAACTAATTTTTGATAAATACTACGAGGAGAATCATCAAGCATATCCTCTAGTACTGTTGATATTTTTTCGGACAGGTTCTCTTTTTCTAAGAAAAACTGTTCTTCTTGAAAAACTCTCTCTAAAACCCTGTGAATAAATACCCCTTGATTCTCCTCTTGACTCTTTTTTTGTTTTATCTCTTTTATGTATTTGTAGTAGTATTTTCGCTTGCACTCAAGAAAAATTTTCAATCTTGATGACGACCAAATAACACCAAAAGGGTCAAAAGAGACTTCAATATCCTCTATGGGAGCTTCTATGAAGTCGTTATCGTAAAGTAGTTTCCAAGATGGGCTAAGATGTAAGACTTGCTGATGTTGCAATTCATACAAAAACCTTGAGGGTTGCCTCCCATTTGCGGTACAATAGATGATAGAAACATGAGTGGCTCTTTGGATAATATTTGCATAGAGTTGTTTTTGAAATACTTCTTTGTCGCTAATTGTTGGAAGTGATGCAAACTCCCTTACATTTGTATTGAGGAAATTGTCTTTTGCTGGAATTGAGGGGATGATATCTTCGTTGAAATCTATGACAACAACCCCTTCAAAGGCTATATTCCTACTCTCAAGTGCATCTATAACTGTGATCTTTCCCCCTTTTGTGTCATCCAAAGTGATACTAGACAATCCATGAAGCCATAGATGAAGCCACTCTTTATAGCTTAAGTTGTAATGTTCAAAAACCATCGATATTCTGATATAAAGTTGAGCTATCTTTTCATTTTTTTGATTATGGTTTTGTTCGAGTGGATACTCAAAAAAACTACCTTGTTGCAAAAAATCAAAAAACTCTCCACAAGAGACTATTTGTTGACAATCAAATCTTCTATCAACACTATATCCATATCCAATCATTCGTTGGTAATCGTGCACATCCCCACTCTTCCAAAACTCTTCAAGCGATTTAAGTGCTTTGTATACTTTTTCGTTTCGATAGTCAAAACCCATAACAAAGTTTAAATTATGGTGTCTATCAAAAAGTCTAAGTGCGTCTTTGATCTCTTCATCGGGCACAATAAGAGCTATTTTCTCAGGCTCTATACCACTGTCAACCATTTTTTGAATCTCAACAAAAGCTATACTAAACTGCTCAAATCTCTCTTGCGTTGCAAATACATCTATTTTAGTATCTGAAACTATTGGATCTTGTTTGAGTATCGATTTATTTGAAAAATCTATCTTCAAACTTTTATCGCTTGGCAAAGTTAGCCCATAGTCTAAAAATCTCTGCTCCATTTTTTTGGTATATTTACTTGTTTGAAAATAAAGCACCACTCTAGTGATTTGTGAAATTTTTTCTATCAATTCAAATTCAAAATTGTTCAAATATCCCTCTAGATAGATTTCAATCTCGTCAAATCCTGCAATAAATTTTTCATTGATTGTGTATGTTTTAGGTAGCAGAAATCTATCAGTTAATCCTTTTTCATGAAGAAGATTTTGATACTCTATAAAAAGTGCTTCTAGGATATTTAAGTGCTCATCAAACTCCCCATAGGTATCTGAATAACGCAAGTTTTCAAAATCTACACCCTCCCATGCTAACTCTTCAAAAAACTTAAAAATAGCGTCACTTTGAGTAAAAAAATGTAGCAAATCTAGATTGTATTGCAATTTTTCGAATTGGTGTTTTTTGATGATTTCACGAAGTAAAAAAATCCTCTCATAACTATCAACTTGAACTTTATGAGGAACTATTGTGCAACGCAACTCAAATTCACCCATGGGGATAAATTGTGGCAAAAAAGAATTTTTATCTCTATATGTGTCTGTAGCAGCCCTTATGGCTCTTTGGGTAGGATATACGATTAGTTTCATACAAGAAGTATAGCATGAAGAATCAAAAAAAATAGAAAAAATGATAAATTGGCATAAAGCCTACAAGAGAAATTACTCTTGTAGCTTGAGATATGCTGGAGTTTGGTAAAAACCTACACTATCTCCAATTTTAGCACGAAATACAAGGGTGTATCTTCCTTCTTTTGTTATGTTTACCTCTGAGGTGACATATCCTCTATCTGGAACATAAGCAACATCCACCATCGTATCATCTACTTGTGTATGTGGTCTTGTGAGCATAAATGTGACATTTGCATCTTCTATCATGCCACCTGACTTATCAGTGATTGTGTAGTGAAATTGATTGATACCCTCTTTTAACTCTATAATGCCCTCTTGTTTAATCTTTGAATGAGGATTGATCTCATCTGTAAATGGGGTAGTATCAATAATGTTAATCTTGTATTGCATATCAAACAACTCTTGACTAGCAACAATTTCGTTGATATTTTTATC
>DSAK01000082.1 GCA_011372825.1 Campylobacterota bacterium
ATGACCGCTCACTTCGCATGCTAGATCGGCATTTTCTTCTTTTATCTTGACTTTGAGGTTGGAGTGTCCTGTTTTGTACATGATAGCTTTGCCGTGTGCATTGATGGCATCATACATAAGCTGTGAACATTTTACCTCTCCAATGACTGTAGGGTTATCCATAGTCTTGGCAAAGAGAATAGCGAGTATGTCCCCTTTGATATTGTGCTTTTTAGTGAGCACCGCAATCCTATCAGCATCCCCATCATAAGCAAATCCTATATCAAAATAGCCCTCAAGCTCTTGTTTGATATCTATGAGATTATCCTCTTCAGTTGGATCTGGATGGTGGTTTGGAAATGTTCCATCTGGCTTAGTATAGAGTGATTTATAATCAAGCCCTAATTTATCAAAGATGTCAATTATCACTGTACCTGCTACCCCATTGCCACAATCGATGATGATTTTTTTATCTATACCCCTTAAGTGTTCAAACTCTTTGGCTATAAAGTTGATATATTTATTTTTTGTATCGATAGGCATCGTTGTGGTGTTGTTAGCTATCTTTACATCACTATGGGCGATGATCTCTCTGCCCAAAGAATAAATCTCTTCCCCAAAAAAAGGTTTTTTATCTACTGTAATCTTGAATCCATTGTATTGGCTAGGGTTATGAGAGCCTGTTATCATAATAGATGCATTTACCTCTTTTTCAAGCTCTTTTGGCTGTACGAATGAAGCAAAATAATTTACCGGAGTTGGCACCATTCCCATATCAAGCACCGTGCATCCAGCTTGATTTAATCCACTAGCAATATAGTCTCTGAGGATTGGCGAGTGAGTTCTAGCATCATAACCAACAGCTACCATACCACCTAGTGGGGCTATCTTTTTTCCTAAAAAATTACCTATAAGTTTAACACTTTGTTCGTTAAGCTCCTTTTCGTATATTCCTCTGATATCGTATTCTCTAAAAATCGATTGCTCTATCATTCAAAACTCCACCTATAACTTTAAGATATATTTGTTTTTGTAGTTAATTAGTAATTATACACACTTTTTTATAATTACTCCATTAGTCTGCAGGTCTGTACTCTTTTTTCTTTTTTACTGCTGCTTTTTGTTTCTCTTCCATCATCACAGCATCTCTTAGATCCTCTTCGTTGTCGTATCTTGCCCCATCTATAAATTTGCTAGTGTCATCAAACTGTCCAGTTTTTACCCCCCATAGGAGTGCGATTAGTCCAATAGCGCCTAAGAGAGTTGAGACGCTAAGCATTAGTATCATTATGCTACTACTCATTTGGTATCCTTGAATTTTATATTTTTTATCCTCATTGAGTTGCTCACAACCACTAGTGAGCTAAGACTCATCGACAAAGCTGCTATCAAAGGATTGACAAATCCCATTATAGCTAGTGGTACTGCTATTATATTATAAATTATCGAAAAAGATATATTTTCTTTGATAGAACGGTAAGTGCGCTTGGATATCAAATGGGACTCTTTGAGTTTTTTGGGACTCTCATCTAGCAATACAACATCACTCACCCCGATAGTGACATCAGCACCACCCCCCATAGCTATAGCGATATTTGATTTTGTTAACGCAATAGAGTCATTGATGCCATCTCCTGCCATAATGACAACATCTCCTTGAGCTTTAAAATCGTCTATATATTTTGCTTTGTCTTGTGGGAGGAGGTTGGCATAAAACTCCTCTATACCTGCCTCTTGTGCGATAGATTTAGCACTGCGTTGGTGGTCGCCTGTTAGCATCACCACGCTTAAGCCTTGTTTTTTAAGCTCCTCTATAGCCTCTCTTGCCCCATCTTTTAGTTTGTCTTTTAGCTCAAAAGAGGCGACAATCTCACCATCAACCACGCAAATAAAAATTAGATTATCAGACTCCATCTCAAAATCAATCCCAAACTCTTCTAATAGTTTTAGATTGCCACCTAGCACTTCGCTCCCATCGACAATCGCACTAAAACCTTTGCCTTGAATGTTTTTGAGTTGTGTGAAATCTCTTGGCTCAATGTTTGGAAAATGCTCTTCAAGGTAGTTTTTGATCCCTATGCTAATTGGATGGGTAGATGAGCTAACAAGCGGATAGAGTACAGAGGGGTTGAATGATTTTTTTAGATTTGCACTAACTACTGTTGGTTTGCCTTGGGTAATGGTGCCGGTTTTATCGAGTGCTATTTTGGTCCCTTTTGCCATAGTCTCCAAGAAACTTGCCTCTTTAAAGATTATACCCCGTTTTGCAGCTGTCCCTATCCCTACAAGTGTTGCCATCGGAGTAGCTAGACCCAATGCACATGGACAAGCAATCACAACAACAGAGATTGAGATGATGAGGGCTTTTTCCCATGAACCATCAAAAAACCACCATCCCACAAAGGTAGCTATAGCAATCGCAAGGATAATCACCGAAAAATATCCAGAGACACTATTTGCCAATTGTTCGATTCGTGGTTTTTTGGTTATGGAGTCTTCAAGAAGGGCTACTATCGAGCTTAGAAGTGAGCTTGATACATCTTTTGTCGCTTTGTAGTTGATAGTACTATCGGTACAAATCGATCCACTAAGTACTTCAGAGTCTATAGTTTTAAATAGTGGCAAACTCTCACCTGTGAGTGAGCTTTCATCAAAATTTGCCTCCCCTTTTGTGATGATACCGTCGATGACTATCTTCTCTCCAGCATTTACCTCTAGGATATCACCAGCTTTGATATTTTCGACCGCTTGGAGTGATTTTGTCCCATCGGGGTTAACTACTAGCACTTCTGTTGGGATTGTGTTTTTGAGCTGATCTAGCGTATCAACTGCTTGTTTTTTCCCTAATACCTCTAGATATTTACCCACAAGCACAAAAGTGATAATCATCGCAACAGATTCAAAATAGACCTCTCCAGAGCGGGTAATCATCGCATAAATCGAATAGATATAAGTGAGGGTTGCACCTGTAGCGACTAGAATATCCATATTTACCATGCGATTTTTATATCCATAGTATGCACCTCTAAAAAAGACCCAACCACTATAAAACAACACAGGTGTTGCTAGGATAAATTCTGCGACATTGAGGATATCTTTGAATTGTTGCTCTATAACTGTAAAATAACCAGCATACTTAGCAACCGCAATCCACATGATATTCATCGAGCCAAATACCGCAACCAAGATACGCATATAGTACTCTTTGCGTTTTTTTGTCGCTAACTCTTCTTGGATTTGGGCATCGTAGGCAAAAGCATTGTAGCCAATAGCACGGATTGTTTGTATGATTTTTGAGAGCTTGATAGTATCATCATCCCACACCACTTTTGCTTTATTTGTAGTGTAATTGATATCGGCCTCTATCACTCCATCACTTTTTCTGAGTACTTTTTCATTGAGCCAAACACAAGCAGAGCAGTGTATCCCCTCGATAATTAGACTAATCTCTTTGAGACCATCATCGCGCACTTTGACATACCGTTTTTGAAACCCTTCTAGGTCAAATTTCTCCAATGACTCTTCAAGGATAGGTTGGGGTGGAGTGAGTTTGGTATTGCCTAGTTTTGCATAAAAAGTATCAAGCCCTTCACTATGCAAGAGATGGTACACACCTTGGCATCCATGACAACAAAAATAGCACAACTTCCCATCAATTTCCTCTTTTATCATGACACTTTCATCAAATGTGAGGTGGCAGTGTGTGCATGAAACTTGAGCCATAGATATTTCCTTTGGTTATTGAAATGGTTCATTTTATCTAAAAGTGGGTAAAATTACCCCATGGATGATGTTGTATTTTGGACTATAGCTCTAATTTGTTGTGAGATTTTTGAAGGGGCATGGCAACGCTCTAGCTCATTATTTGAAGCACTTGGCAAATCGTATATGTTCTATCAAAAAAGTGTTTTTCTATTTTTTGCGATGCACCCGTCGTTTTATCTTATGTTACTTATCGTTTTAGCTGTTGGCAATTTAAACCTTTTGATGGTACTTATAATTGCCCTTAAGATATTTGATTTGTTTATGAAGATAGAGCTAATTAGGCAGATATTTATCAAGAGATTAGTCCCAGAGGCTTTAGCGCAGATGTTGTCGCGTCAAATCCCTAAAAGTACTTTTTTTATCGGATTGGTAGTATATCCCCCGTTTTTATATATCGCTTTGAGTATCGGGTGATACTTAAGCAAAAAATGTTATAATTGCAAATCTACATAAAGATATATTTTGTCTACAGAATATCTCCACTATATTACAATTTTAGGTAAACAAGAGGATCTATGAGCGAGCAGAAAAAAACACAATCCAATAGAAAAAGCAGAACCCATATACCAGTTGAAGGGTATAAGATAGAAGAGCTTCAGCAAAAACCTTTGGCTAACTTGATAGAGATAGCTCAAAATATGAATATCACAAATCCCCACGAATTTCAAAGACACGACTTGATATTTGAGATTTTAAAATCTCAAGTGAGTCAAGGTGGATATATTCTTTTTACAGGTATCTTAGAGATGGTAAATGATGGGTATGGATTTTTGCGTTCGATTGATAGCAATTTTGCCAATTCTAGCAATGATACCTATGTGAGTGCAACCCAAATCAAGCTTTTTGCTTTGCGCAACGGCGATGTGGTCACAGGTCAAGTGCGTTCACCAAAAGAGCAAGAGAAATACTACGGGCTTATCAAGATAGAGGCTATCAATTATCTTCCACCAGAAAAATCAAAACAAAGACCACTTTTTGATAACCTCACTCCACTTTATGCAAGTAGCCAACTCAAACTTGAATACAACCCAATGAAGCTCACAGGAAGAGTTCTAGACCTCTTTACCCCAATTGGCAAAGGGCAAAGAGCGCTGATAGTAGCACCACCACGAACAGGAAAAACAGAACTGCTCAAAGAGTTAGCCCATGGTATCACTCATAACAATCCAGATGCATCTTTGATGGTTTTGCTAGTTGACGAGAGACCAGAAGAGGTTACAGATATGCAACGCTCAGTCAAAGGTGAGGTTTATAGCTCCACTTTTGATTTACCAGCCCAAAATCATGTAAGAACTGCGGAGATGGTGATAGAAAAAGCAAAAAGACG
>DSAK01000160.1 GCA_011372825.1 Campylobacterota bacterium
ACAAAAGAGCAGATATCAACCTCGTATCATGTTGGTATAGATTTTGCTAGTACTGCTCAAGCACCAATCGTAGTTTCAAATCCAGGAAAAGTTGTTTTTGCAGATTTTAATGGGATATATGGGAATATGCCTGTAGTTGACCATGGTATGGGGCTTTTTACTATCTATGGACATTGCACAGATATATTTTTTCAAGCAGGAAGCGAAATAGCTGCCAAAGAGAAAATCGCAACAACAGGAGTGAGTGGACTTGCCCTGGGGGATCATCTCCATTTTGGTATATTGGTGCAAGGTGTTGAGGTGATACCCCAAGAGTGGATGGATAAACAGTGGATCAAGCTCAATATCGATGATGTTTTTGCAAGCGCAAAACAAGCAATTGGTGTAAAATAGCTATTTTTTTCTCAAAAAATATATTATAATAGAGAAAAATATCTTTTATTACACTATTTTTTGGTCCAATAATAGATATAAAAAAGTGCAGATTATAAAATCTCACCCAATAGGGAGCAGTATGTTGCAGCAACGAACTATCAAAAAACAAGTTGAAGTAACCGGCATTGGGCTTCACAAAGGTGAGCCAATTAGAGTTCGTCTTGAACCACTTGAGGTTAATAGTGGTATTGTATTTTATCGTGAAGATATAGGGATATCGATACCCCTGCATCCAAAAAGTGTTATCAATACCCAAATGGCAACTGTTATAGGCAACGAGAAAGGCTCGATTTCTACGATTGAGCATTTTCTTTCTGCTGTATATGCCTATGGGATTGATAATCTTCGAGTTGTTGTAAACGGCAACGAGATGCCTATCATGGATGGATCGGCAATCTCTTTTTGTCTTTTATTGGATGAGGCGGAGATTTTACTCCAAGATGCACCAAAAAAAGTACTTTGTATTAGAAAGCCTATAGAGGTGAGAGATGGAGAGAAATTTGTAAGGCTAGTGCCCCGTCAAAGTGCATCATTTGATTTTCGTATCCATTTTGATCACCCAGCTATAGGGGAGCAACACCACTACTTTGATTTTAGTACCAAATCTTTTGTAGAGGAGATAGCAAGAGCTAGAACTTTTGGTTTCGCAAAAGATATACAGTATCTCCAAAGCCAAAATTTGGCCCTTGGGGCAACGCTCCAAAATGCCATAGGGCTTGATGAACATAAGATTTTAAATCCAGAGGGGTTGCGTTTTGACAACGAATTTGCAAGACATAAGATACTAGACGCAATGGGAGATATGATGGTAAGTGGCTCAAATATATTGGGTGCTTATGAATCATTTGCAGGGAGCCATAAGCTCAATTTTGAACTCACAAGCAAACTTTTAGCTTCAGTAAACGCATATGAGTATGTCACAATAGCCGAAATACAAAGTAGAGAATTTGCAAAAAGCTTCGCCTAGTTTCACCCTTGTATGTGTCCCCATAGCCTCACCTCTTCTTGTGGGCATTTATCGTGATGGCAAGCTCATTGAAGAGTCTTCATACCACGAAAAAACATCTGAGATTTTACTCGTGGCTTTGGAGTATTATCTTGAGCGTTATCCAATAGATAGGGTTATTTATACCCGTGGACCAGGGAGTTATATGGCGATAAAAATAGCTTTTGTGATGTTGAAAACCTTAGAGATTGTCCGAGGTATCCCTTGTTTTGGTTGTTTGGGGTTTGCGTTTAATGACCAGCAACCAATCAAAGCTATCAATGACCTCTACTTTGTCAAAGAAAAAGAGACTATAATAACAAAAAAGATACCGATACTACCAAAAATAGATTTTAAATTGCCCCCTACACTTGATTTGATAGTGATAGATAGTGAAGCAACTCCACTCTATATTTTGCCAGCGGTATAAAAGAGGTGTAGTAGTGTTAGTGAGTGTACCAGCAACAAGTGCAAATCTAGGACCAGGGTTTGATACTCTAGGGTTAGCTGTAGATCTACGCAATGAAATTCATATCAAGCCATCGCAGTTTTTGAGTGTATCTACCCATGGAGAGGGTGCAAAAAATACAAAAATCAAAAAAAATACCCTTTTTTTAGATATATTTACTACTCATTACAAGAGGTTAACCAATAGAGAAGATTTTTTTCGTTTTGAATTTCACAACAGTATCCCAATCTCAAGAGGACTAGGTAGCTCTTCGGCAGTAATTGTAGCAGCACTAGCAGCAGCCTATACAGCTGCAAACGTTCGTTACAACAAAAGAGAAATCCTCAACCTAGCTCTTGCCTATGAGCCACATCCTGACAATATCACTTCAGCGGTGATGGGAGGATTTAATGTTGCATGCTTAGAAGAGGGGCGGGTATATAGTAAAAAAAAGACACTCCCAAAGTATCTAAGGGCAGTTTTAGTCATCCCTTCTCGCACTATCTCAACATCTCGTTCAAGGACAACACTGCCAAAGGTATACAAAAAAGAAGAGACGGTATATTCTCTCTCAAGAGCTGCTTATATGACTGCTTTGTTTTTCAATGAATCGTGGGATTTGTTGCGGATAGCCTCTAAGGACAAGCTCCATCAAACGCTTCGTATGAAGATGATGCCTGAACTTTTTGAGATACAAAAAATAGCCCTCAAGGAGGGTGCATTTATGAGTACATTATCAGGAAGTGGTTCAACATTTTTTAATTTATGCCATGAATCTGATGCTGTGAAAATCAGCACAAAGTTGCAAGAGGCTTTCCCCCATTTTAGGGTTTTGGTTTGTAGTTTAGATAATTATGGAGTCATCACAAAGAGTTAAACTCTTTTTGGATATAATGTGGCATGAAAAAAAAAGAGCCCGTGCGCATGTGTGTTGCTTGCAAGAGAAGAGAGTCACAAAAAAATTTGTTAAGACTACAACAAAAAGGGGATCAGCTTGTTGTTTTCTCTGGAAGTGGCAGGAGTTTGTATCTATGTTTCCGATGCATCCAAGATCAAAAAAAATACAAAGGCTTAATAAAACGCTTCAAGCTAGAAGAAGCGTCTTTTGTTAAGTTTTTAAAGGAGTTTATACCGAATGGATAAAGTAAAAATCCAAGAGATTGCAGCAGAGGCAGGATTGTCAAATGCTGAGTTATTAGAAAAAGCAAATGAGCTTGGTTTTAATGTAAAAGTTGCCAATAGCTCTATTGGGATGGAAGAAGCTGGGGTATTGGTAGAGTATGCTATAAGTGGTAAATTACCAAATGGATTTAAAAAGCCATTAAAGATAAGCTCTGGAACTAAAAAAGTTGCCAAAAAACCTGAGGATGTTGCAGTAGAGCCGACTGTAGAGTCAGTACCAAAAGAGCCAAAGGTTGCAGAAATCAAAACTGAAACTAAAAAGGTTTCTGAGCCTGCAACTGAGCCAAAAGTTTCACAAAAAGAAAAGAAACCATTTCGTCGTAGTGGGATAACCATCGTCAAAAAAGCAGCCACCAAAGCCCCAAAAGAGAAGCCTGTATCACTGCAAGACAATACCCCTCCTTTGGCTACAAAAAAGAAAAAACCTAAAAAAACACTCCCCACAGCAAAAGAGAACGGAGAAAAAGTAGAGCTACTTGCTGAGAGAGATATTATGGGTCAAGGTTTTGAGCTATATGAAGAGCAAGAGGTTGTATTGCTAGACTTTTCTGACAAAAACATCTATGAAGAGATGAAGCGGCAAGAGCAAAAAAGAAAAGATGAGCTTGAGAAGCGACCAAACCGATTTATCCCTAACCACACACAGCAAAAATCGATGCGCCGTGGCGGTAAAAAACGGAAAAGATATACAAAAACAGATGATACTCAAGAGCAAATTAGCGTGATTGAAATCCCAGAAAATGTTCGTGTTTATGAGTTTGCTGAAAAGGTAAACCGTAGTGTAGGAGAGGTTATTAAAGTTCTTTTTGGTCTAGGGATGATGGTGACTAAAAATGACTTTTTGGATAAAGATGCTATCGAGATTTTATCAGAAGAGTTTGAAGTAGAGGTTTGTACCATAAATCCACTTGATGCGCTTGATTATGTCGGAACATACGACCAAGAGGAGGATAAGGATTTAAGTGAGAGGCCACCAGTGATTACTATCATGGGGCATGTTGATCATGGAAAAACATCTTTACTTGACAAGATTCGTTCTACAAAAGTTGCTACAAAAGAGGCAGGCGGGATTACGCAACACATTGGTGCCTACCAGGTAGAAAAAAATGGCAAAAAAATAACCTTTTTAGATACCCCTGGACACGAAGCTTTTACTCATATGCGCTCAAGAGGTGCACAAGCAACCGATATAGTTATCATAGTTGTAGCAGCTGATGATGGTGTGATGCCACAAACAAAAGAGGCAATCAGCCATGCAAAAGCTGCAAAAGTACCTATAATTGTGGCTATCAACAAGATGGACAAAGAGACTGCAAATCCTGATATGGTCAAAACACAACTTGCCGAACTTGATATCTTGGCAGTTGATTGGGGTGGAACTTATGAGTTTGTTCCTGTCTCAGCACATACAGGTGAAGGAATTGACGATTTGCTTGATGTGATATTGATTCAAGCAGAACTTATGGAGCTAAAAGCTGATGCATCAAGAAGAGTAAAAGCTATTGTGGTTGAAAGCTCAGTTGAGAAAGGTTTTGGTCCTGTTGCAAATATCATAGTCAAAAATGGTACACTAAGAGTTGGCGATAGCGTACTAGTAGGTAAAACTTATGGACGTATCAAAGCAATCCGTTTAGATGATGGATCAACTTCAAAAGAGATAGGACCTAGTACGCCAGCTGCGATAGTTGGATTGAATGATGTCCCAAGGGCAGGCGAAATACTAGTTTCAATGACTAGTGATAAAGAGGCAAAAGAATTGGCCGAGCAAAGAGCAGAGTATGAACGTGCCAAACAATTATCAAAAATAACAAAAGCATCACTTGATGATTTGACTGCACTCATTGCTGAAGGCCAACTAAAGGTCCTTCCTGTGATACTAAAAGCAGATGTTCAAGGTTCTCTTGAAGCGATAAAAAGTAGCTTAGAGACACTAAGAAATGAAGAGGTTAAAGTCGATATCATACATGAAGGTGTG
>DSAK01000109.1 GCA_011372825.1 Campylobacterota bacterium
TAATTGTTCAAACTCTGTGTATTTATAAGAGAATCTATTTTTATAGATATAAGCGATTGCCAAAGCAAACATCAACACAAAAAAAAGCCCTCCGCTCATTTCGATAAACACCAAATAAGCTAAAACACAAAGAAAAAATCCCTCTTTTGTAAGGGGGATATAAAGGGGATTTATCCTTCTTTGAAACTGTTTTTTGTAAAGAAACTCATCAATATCCACCCTTTTCCCATATTCAGTTTTTTGATGCTTTTTGTTCATGGTTGTCCTATTTTATTGCTGTATCAACCGCTTCTAGCAACTGATTGATTTCCTGCTCCGCTACACCAGTAGGAAAAACTGATGATGCGTAGTATGCTCTTTTGATAGTAATGTCTATCATTTCTTTCCTAATTTTCTTCTCCATCCCGATCTCGATATTCTTTTTTACCATTTTTGCCTTGTGCTGCAGTGCCAAAAAGAGATAGTCGTTTCGTTGCTCTGGAGCAAGCTCTTTTGCTCTCTCTTCAGAAGGGTCAAACATATAATTTGGATCGGCCTTTTCTAGCGTCTCTTGTGGTGCATATTTCATATCTACAAATTTTTGTTCTCTCATATAGAGTTCGCTCACCTCTTCGGAAGTCCTTATCTCAGATTCAAACTTGACAAACTCTTTTTGCTTATACTCTTCTACCGTGTTCGCACTAATAGAACTGTATGTTGCGATCGCTTTTTGGGCCAACATGTCCTTTGCCCACTCGTGGTTCACTGCCGTACTGACAGCCAATGCTGCGATCATGGTATCATCCTCGATTGATTCTGCTTTGGTTGCTGGCAACTTAAGTAGACTTTCATTGTCTGAACCGACGAGTTTAAGGCTGTATTCTTTTAAAAAAAGTGAAGATTTGTCAAATTTTTTCCAACTCATTGCCGTTGATGATGTTGGATTGGTTCTGTATTCTTCCGCAAAGTGGTTGGCTACCTCTTTGCCATTTTTACCACCAGAGTACTTAATTTCTTCTGGTTTTTTGGGTTTGTTTTTGGTTGTTCCATCGCTAATCGCATCAAGATCAGCGGTTGCTATAATGGTAGTGCTAGAGTTTTTATACCCTACTCCAGAAGGAAAATGAACACTTGTGCTTGTACCATAATCGCCCAATCCCCACTCTGTACTGCTGCCTCCTGAGCTGATAAATCTTTCAACATTTGTCCCCGCGCACAATCCACTAAAATCTATGCTAAGATTGCCCAAGCTACTCACATCCATCCCCATGCAGCTCAATACACTTGCTGTATCTCCTAGCCCTCCCAAACCAAGATTAGGAAGATTTTGACAGAGCCCAGAAAAGTCACTTAATGAAGGCAACGAAGCACCAAAACAACCTGATATTCTGCTGTAATTGTTTATCTGTGCATTGATGGCATGCGTATTGTCGGTAGAGAAAAGACCGTCAAGTCCACTACTTAGATCCCCAATATTTTTAATAATATCATCAATTGTTACGGCCCACGCATGATTATGCAACTGCAACAATAGGGCACTCACTATTGCCCCCTTAAGTAATTTTTTTTTTCTCATTTTATTTTCATCCTTTCTTTTCATTGCATTGTTTTGTCTATTGAGCTAGCGGGTTTGTCGCTTTATCTGCTTTATTAATCGATTTTTCGGTCACCTGCACCACAGAAGTGGCTGAACTATCTTGAAGCCCAAGTTTTTTTAAGATAAATTCAGGCAATTGAATGATAATTGTATACGCCAGCACTACTGTAAAGACATAGATAAGCACCTGCGCAAATTCGTCCATCATAAAAATCGTGAAATATGCGGAAAAGCTATCCGTGTCGCTCCTTGCTGCCCCCATAAGAGATACGGTCATTTGTTGATTATGAAGCATTGTTTTCATAATAAACGTGTACAGGGTACTGAAGAGTTCATGCACAAATATAAAAATAAAGGTCGAAAGAACGATCATTGACGGATACATCATTAGCACGAGTGTATCTGTTAAGAATCTTGTTATTTTTTGTCCTCCCTGCTGCTGTGAAGCAAAAGCCCAAACAACAATAAACACACTGATAAATGTATGGATTAGCAGATCTTTAAAAAAGTAAACTATTTTTAGCAATATCATTATAGCAATCAAGGAGATAAACATAATCACAAAAGAGGTTTTCCAAATATAATATGCCGCCACAAAACTTATAATTAAAATAGCTGTCCTTATGAGTGTAGAGGAGAGCACATCTGTAGGCAAATTGTCTAGTGCAGAAGAGACCAAGCGACTAATAGGTGTTAATTTCCCAAATAGAGACATCCCTTTTTTCTTGAGACCTCCAAGTACTGATTTGAAGCCGCCCATATTACCCTTTTTATTCCCGTGAAGTTGGGTTTCAAAGTAATCACCATAAATCCTAGAGAGATAGTCATATATTCCTGCTCGGATTGTTCCGTACCCAGGAAGGATATTCCACAACATCAACTGACTAACCCCAGAAGTTAAATATGCTGTTTTTTCCGCTAAAGTGTCTGTGGTCTGATTGTAGGCACTTCTTAGGTTTTTATATAATTTTGTCCCAATGCCATCATCCTCATTAACCCCCACGCCCACCTCACTTCCGCTAGCAAGATTGAGTGATTTGTTGTACTTTTCTGCTGCTTTAGCTACTTTCTCGCTGTCGATGCTTGGAGTGAGAAACATATCGTTTTCTTTCATCATAAAATAAGTAACAGGGATAGTGAAGGAGTTTATCCATCCCATCTTATCTTGTAAAATAATATTATTTTGCACAAGAAACTTTATAGATTGGGCCATGACTTGATCGGCATTTTCCATTCTCTGTTTTGTCTCTTCTGTAGCATACGCCACATCACTGAGTGTTCTTGCTATGATTTTATAGCTTTTCACACAACTGTTGTAGGAAATTTTTGATATTCCAGCGTTTTCAAAGAATGGACTATTTACTATATAGCTGTTATTTACATTAACCCCAGCTCCAGATTGGTCAACCGTATTAAAAAAATCCATATCTGACATGCCATAAGATTTGGAACACTCCTGAGTAATTTGACTAGCAGGGAAATAATAGGCAAGAGGCAAAAGATTTCCAGTATAAGCAAGCATAATTTGCTCACCAGAAAATACCTGTTGTTTTTTTACCACAAAGGTCAAGAATGCGTCTAGTCCAAGGTCAGATAGCATGGTTGCTATTTTTGACCCCTCTTGTGCAGAGTAGCGGATCAACCATTTCATGATTGTTCTATTTTTTTGCATCTCTTCTGGGAAGTCGGTGGGGGACGTTGTTGCGTAATCCGATTGTTTGGGGGTAGGCAAAGAGACATAAAAGACACTCACGGCCATTAGGGTAGTGATAGTTTTAACAATTGCAGGTCTTACTTCTTGCTGGACTCCCTCTTTATTGAGAATATAGTTAATTCCACTTTTTGTTCCTGCGGCCATCATAAACCAAACCATCATAATAGCTAACAGCTGTGTGGAAATAATATCATATCCCAAATCTAGTCTCTGGTTGAGGTGATAATAAAATCCCCATAATTTCATTTCAAAAACATCAACCCAGCTGCTTACATTTAAAAGATATTGATCCCCCTCTTCTACCTCCTGCGTTTCTGAATCTATCCCCAAAGCACTTGACTTAAACCAGTTGATTGCCCCTTTGATTTTGTCTCCAAGAAATGCTATAGTTCTATCTATTAACCCCAACTCTTCTGCGGAGACTGAAGTGGCTTTAATTCTCCACTCAGGTGAAATCTTCATCTTGCCGTCATTCTCGTTGTAACCAGCCACTATATTAGGATCTAATGTTACAAGCCCAGACAAAAACAAGGCAAAATTGGCATCTTTCTTAACTGTTTCACTTGTGGGCGATTTTACATAAGGCTCTATAAGATGCTTATATGAAAGGGTATTAAGATCATTGAGGTAATCTTCAACCTTATGGAGTTCCCCTGCATTCGCCGATGCGTTATCCCTAGCACGTTTGAGCTCCTGAATCGTTTCGTTCACGTTTTCTATTATAACAGGCAATTCAACGCTATCTCTGGAAGTAAGGGCAAAATTCATAGGGTTTATATCGTTCATATAGACATCAGCACCAGATTGCACCTTTCCGATTACTCCATCGCCTTTTCCTGCTCCTGATGAGCCAATGAACATCTCTTTAATCTCTTCAATTTTTTTTATGTACGCTTCAGATTTATAACTACAACTTGTGGCATAACCTCCCCCTTCATAGTGATAATCACAAAGATATGCACCAGAAAAAAAATCAATATCACCCAAGACTTTGAACATTTTAATATCGCTAGGAAGATTGGGTAAATTAGGACATACCCAAAATGCCGTGTTTGGATCAGCAGTTTCGCTTGAGGATGATGTGGATGGTACGGGGCTAACTATCGGATTAACGGGGCATGCAAGCTCTTTGTTTACAGTATCTGCATATTCACCATAGGCAACCATTGTCCCAGCCAGTAAAAAGAGTATTTTAAAGAATAGGTTGTTTAACGGATTTTTAAATTTCATATTTTCCCTAACTAATTTCAATAAATTGTTGTATTTGTTCACCAGAACCAAAAGATCTCGCCTGAGCTAACTGTTTTCCTACCCCTTCTGAAGCAGATACCTGAAGTGGCACAATAGTTTTTGCAATCTCTACTGTGAATTTAAAAATATCTGGAATTTTCACTTTCTTTCTCCTCTTAATATTTTCAATTGTGACATGATTCCCCACCTCATCGCTTAAAAGATACAGAACATACTCATTTTGTAACTCTTCTGCGACAGCCTGAATTTCAGGAGGCACATAGATAAAGGTTTTTCCTGACTGTTTTCTATCTTTGTAAAATTCATTGATTGATTCTACCACTTTTCTGGTTTCAAAATCAAAATGAAAAAAATCAATGAGTTGTCCAGGAGTGATCTCTTTGTTTCTTATAGCGTTAAAATATTTCTCTAAAGAAGGGTTGTTGCCTTTTTTAAATTGCTTTTGAAATGCAGATTTAAGCCTTTTAGCA
>DSAK01000148.1 GCA_011372825.1 Campylobacterota bacterium
ACAAGTGAAATATATCTTGCCAATTCAGCAGTAGCAGCAGCTAGCGCTATTGCAGGGAAGATAGCTGACCCAAGAAATATTGTCTAATTATAAAATTTTCACAGTGCTCGCACGATTATTGTGTTGTGATCTGATTATATTCAATTTTTAAAAGATTACAATAAAAAACTTACCACTCTTATGTTAGCAGCTCTTCTTGGGCTTGCAATGGCTATAGCAGACTTTTGTAGATGCTACTAAAGGTCAAAAACTCTACTCTAAATTCCTCAAAGATTCTTCTAGATTTGACGGTTTAAAATTTGTAGCTACATATACTCAAGACGAGTTAGAAGAGATAAATGAAGCGGAGATTTGCATGAGTTTGCTTCAAAATCAGGTAGTGCGCCTAGTTGCTAAGTACGAAATCTGAGAGGTTTTTCGCTTCTTTTGCTATGACTAAACAAGACCAAAGAATGCTTACATGTTAGGTTCTATGGATAGCAAAACAGGATCATCGTATTGGTTGAGAATAAATGTGCCAGTGTTAGAAAAGGTACATTTGGTGTTGAGTGTAACCATGATTCAAAATACTAAAGACTATTTACTTATGGTGAAGATACCTTAGCAGGCTCTAAACTAGCCACTCGTGGCGATGCATGGGAAGCTTACTATACACACCAGATCTCAAAAGCTCTTAGTGCCCAAATTCGGTATACTGTGATGGATTATGACTATACTGGAAGCAACAACTTCTTTGGTGTAGATGGTGCACCTATGAAAATAAGCGACATCAAAATGGGTGCAGCAATGGGTGACAAGGAGGCTAAAAAAATGGCTTCACAAGTAGTTGAAAAAGCTCAAGACTTGAGATTTTACGTAAGATATAGATTCTAATATCTTTTTACTCTCCCCATTTTGGGGTGGGTGGAGATTTTTTCATCCATACAATTTTATCAACACTCTCTAAAACACGAACAATTGATTAAATTATACAAAGGCATTGCTCTTTGTCAAAAATCACTTTAAAAATATACCAATTTTTGCTACAATCGCTCTCATGAAAAAATTAGCAGTACTTTTTAGTGGCAAGGGGACAAATTTTGCTCATCTTGCTCAGCGATACAACATCTCATTAGCAATCACGAACAATCCACAAGCCCAAGGGATAGAGGTGGCAAAACATCACCATATCCCATTGTCTATTATCGAACCAAAAGATTTTTCTAGTAGGGAATCGTACGACAAGGAAATAGTAAAGTGTCTCAAAAATCATGAGATAGACCTAGCTGTCTTAGCTGGATTTATGAGGATTTTGACCCCTGTTTTTACAAAACAAATCAACGCTATCAATCTTCACCCTTCACTTTTACCAAGGCACAAAGGGATGAATGCCATAGAAAAAAGCTTCTATGATGAATATAGTCAAGGTGGGGTGAGTGTCCACTGGGTTAGCGATGAACTTGATGGCGGCGAGTTGATAGTGCAAAGAGAAATTTCTAAAGCCGGTTTAAGTTTTGATGAGTATTATGAGGCGATAAAAATGGCAGAAAAAGAGGCTCTTGGGCTTGCTATCGAAAAAATTTTAGAGTAGGGTGGTCTTGTATGGATACAACTTTGAAGATAGGTAAATATGAACTAAATAGCAGACTTATCGTTGGTAGTGGCAAATATGATAGTTTTCAAACAACTCTTGATGCTACACTAGCAAGCGGGAGTGAGCTTGTCACTGTAGCAGTAAGACGGGTCAATATCACAAATCCCGAAGAAGAAAACCTCATGGATTACTTCAAAGATACAAATGTCAAATTTTTACCAAATAGTGCTGGATGTACAACGGCAGAAGATGCTATCACACTATTTCGTTTGACCAGAGAAGCCACAGGTATTGACCTAATTAAACTTGAAGTTATTGGGGATACGGCAAAGACTCTCTATCCAGATGTCATTGAGACAATCAAGGCTTGTGAAGTGTTAAGTCGTGAAGGATTTACTATCATGGCATATACAAGTGATGATCCGATTATGGCAAAACGACTTGAAGATGCAGGAGCCCACGCAGTGATGCCACTTGCTTCACCTATAGGCTCTGGACTTGGTATTCAGAACAAATTTAATATTCACTTTATCCGTGAAGCTATCAGTGTTCCTGTTATTGTAGATGCTGGGATTGGGTGTGCAAGTGATGCAAGTGTAGCTATGGAGCTAGGAGCTGATGGAGTATTGACCAATACAGCAATAGCCGAGGCAAAAGATCCGATACTTATGGCAACAGCGATGAAGCATGGAGTTATAGCAGGTAGGATGAGTTATCTAGCTGGCAGGATTCCAAAAAGACCATTTGCTACAGCCTCTTCCCCTGTTGACGGGATGATATTTTAGCATTTAGCAGGACGCTTGTCCCACATTTCTGGCGATATAACGAAGTGCTACTTTGGTATCTTTAGGATAAAAGAGCTTTTATCTCCTCTTCGTCAATCAGCCCCTTTTCGTACTTTATGACTGCTATTTGTTCGCTTTGATTGGTATATGTCTCAACGATAGCATCATGACTCTCTAGAGATTTGAGTTGGCTAAGAGATATTTGATCAAGTGGGATATAGAGATTTGCTCTTGCGTTTGGATTTGACATAGAAGCTACCCAAGCAAGCCAACCAATACACAAAGCAAGTACAAATGTAGCAAGATGTGCAACACTAAGATGTTGGGTCATTAAGCCAGCGGCAATACCACCTAGAAATATTCCGGTGTAGCCAAATGTATTTGCTACCCCTATAGCAGCACCTTTTTGGTGCACTTTGGCTAGTTTGCTTACAAAACTCTGAAGAAGAGGCTCAAACATATTGAATCCCATGAAAAATAGGACAACGCCTATTATAAAAAGTGTGACACTCCCACCAAATCCCATAAGTGCAAAACCAGTTGCAATTAGTGCGATCGATACCACAAAGACAAGTTTACCTTTTTCCTTTTTTTCACCAAAAACAACTGCTGGCCCCATCGCTAAGATTCCAAAAATGACAGCAGGGAGATAGACCTTCCATAAATCTATCTTTTCCCACCCAAACCCACCATCTTCAACCCCTTTGGTCATTACAAGTGGGATGATAAAAAATGCCATTGTCATGATAGATGAGTGAAAAAGAAATGTGATATACATTTTGACTAAACTTTTGTCCTTGAACACGTCAGCCATTGTGACCTTCTTGCCTTCATAGCTATGAGTTATAGTAGGTGGAGTTGGAACTTTTAGAAACAAAATTGCCAAAGCAATGAGCGCTAAAAGAGCAGTGAGTAAAAATAATTTATCAATCCCCCAAAGTCCACCAATGATAGGAGATACTATCATCGCAGCAGCAAAGCTCAAAGCGATAGTTGCCCCCATGATTGCCATCGCTTTGCCACGTTGTTCTTCTTTGACGAAATCAGCAATCGTGGCACTTACAACTGCCCCAATCGCACCAGCACCTTGCAAGAAGCGTCCAACAAGAAGCATATAAATATTATCACTAAAAGCACACACAAAAGAGCCTATAGCAAAAACAATAAGCCCTAAAGTAAGAGTTATTTTTCTTCCGATTTTGTCACTCATGACCCCAAAGGGGACTTGAAAAAGAGCTTGTGTGAGGGCATAGCCACCCACAACCAAACCTGCTAGAAATCCAGAGGCTCCAGGGAGGCTTAGAGCATAGATTGAAATCACTGGCAAAACTACAAAAAGCCCAAAAAATCTCAAAGCAACAATGAAGCTAAGAGGTAAAACTTGTTTCAACATTTTGATACCTTAATTTGGATAAAATTTGTCCCAATTATATATATTTAAGATTAGGATATGATTAAGAGATGAAAATTGTTTTAGCTACTTCAAACAGCGGTAAAATCAAAGAGTTTAGCCGTTATTTTGACACCAATATCACACCTTATAGTGACATCATTGCACCCTTTGAGATTATCGAAGATGGTGATACTTTTGCAGCAAATGCTCTCATCAAAGCAAGGGCTGTTCAAAATAAAGTAGGTGATGAGTATATAGTTTTAGCTGATGATAGTGGGATAAGCCTCCCTTTGCTTGGAGGTAAGCCAGGTATTTATAGTGCTAGGTATGCAAGAGTTGGTGCAAGCGATAGAGAAAACCTAAACAAATTAGTTGAGACACTAAAGCAGAAAGATACCACAAAAACTCCAGCTTATTATACTGCTGCAATTGCCCTTGTGTTCAAAAATATTGAGTATGTAACTCATGGGTGGATGCATGGTAGCGTTGTTGATACCCCTAAAGGAGAAGGTGGTTTTGGGTATGATCCAATGTTTATCCCCCATGGGCACAAAGAGACTTTAGGAGAGCTACCTCAAGAGGTTAAAAAAACAATCTCGCACCGTTTTCAAGCTCTTAAGCTGATGTTGCCGTTGATTAAAATGCTCCAAAGAGAGAACCCTTAGAGCACAACATCAACCCCCTCATAAGATGAAAAAGCACCAAAGAGGGCATCTCGCTCTTCTTGACTTTGGACAATACAGCTAGCATAATAGCTTTGAAATTTGCCATTTTTTGAACTTTTGCCATATGAGCATAGGTGTTCTTTAGATTGTAAAACCTCTTTTATGCAATTATGCAACACATCTTTGTCTCTTCCTATGATAGTAAACCCCCATCTTGTTGGGTAAGATATCTCTGGTTTTTGTGTTGTTGAATCATCCAATATATCCATTTTTATCCTTTTTGACATGAAAATCAGCAGATTTTCAATCAGTTTTTTCAAGTTGTACTTGTAAGATAACCATCCCTTTGTCAATTGCTTTTAGCATATCGTCGATAGTGAGCAATCCAACGCTAACTTCTGTGAGTGCTTCCATCTCAATGCCTGTTTGTCCATTTAGTTTAACAGTAATAAAAAGCTTAAACCCCGGCAGGTTTGGTAACTCTTCTATATCTGCTGAGATACACTAAAGTGTCAACAGATGACACATTGGGATAAGACTGCTTGTTTGTTTTGTCCTCATAATAACAGTTTGTACGACGGGACCTTTTTGCAG
>DSAK01000039.1 GCA_011372825.1 Campylobacterota bacterium
CCTACCATACTATAAAACATACGAAATGGAAGTTGGTAAAGATGAATTAATACTTGACCTACTCAACCGTATCAAATGGGAACATGATGGCTCTTTTTCCTATAGAAGATCGTGTCGACATGGGATTTGTGGCTCATGTTCTATCAAAGTCAATGGCAAACCTGTACTCTCTTGCAAAGAGAATGCCTTTGATATGATTGAGCTTTTTGGCGATGAGCTTGTATTTGATCCTCAAAGTAAAAAACGCGCTATCAAAGATATGATTATCGATAAAAGCGATTTTTGGGATAAACACGCAGCAATCAAACCATTTGTAGAGCGAGAAGTTGAGTCGCATCCTAAACATGAAACAAAAATGTCCAAAGCAGAGGTAGAAAATATCCTTGATGCTGATTATTGTATCCAATGTGGAAATTGTCACTATGCTTGTCCTGCACTTGAGGTCAACGAAGATTTCTTTGGTCCAGCTGCATTTGTAGCTGCTTATCGCTTCACTGTTGATCCAAGAGACAATTTAGGTCAAGAGCGACTTGAAATGACTGCACAAATGGGTCCTGGAGTTTGGGATTGTGTTAAATGTTTTGAATGTGCACAGGCCTGTCCAAAAGATATCAATCCTATAGAAAAAATCACAAAACTACACAATCTTCAATTTGAACAAGGCATAGCAAAACGCAATGTGGCGACAAAACATGCCGAAGGCTTTGTTAGAAGTATCAAAAAGCATGGTTTCTTAGATGAAGCAGATATCGTCAAGTACTCAGAAGGTCCACTAGGTGTTCTTAAGCATATGGGTGATGCTCTTAGGATGATAAAAGCAGGGAAAATACGTCTAAGCGATCAGATACCGCTTGTTGATAATATGCCAAAATCAAAAAACCTTGATGAGATTAAAAAACTCATTGAGATATCCCAAACAAATACCCTTTAAGGAGAAACTCTATGAGCCAATTAAGATATGCACTCTACACAGGATGTACAGCAAAAGAATCGACCCCTGAGCTTCTCTCCTCTACTCTTGCAGTAGCAAAAAAACTTGATATCGAGCTTTTGATACTCGAAGAGGCAAGCTGTTGTGGGGCTAGTCATTTGCAAGATTTTGACCCATTTTTATCGCATGTACTCAACGCAAGAAATATTTGCTATGCTGAGAAATTGGGACTTACGATGATTACACTGTGCAACACGTGCCAAATCAATCTAGCGATGACAAAAGAAAAGCTTGATAGCAACCCTGAATACAAAGAAAAGGTCAACAAAAAGCTTGCCGAAGTTGGGCTAGAATACAAAGGCAATGTTGAGATAAAACATTTCCTTTATGCACTTGTCGATGACTATGGACTTGAAAATATCGCTGCAAAAGTCGAAGTACCACTAAGCAACTTCAATATAGCACCATTTTATGGATGCCACAACATAAGACCATCACATCTGCATGAAAAAAGTAATAATGGTGAAAATCCATATAACCCAACAAGCATAGATAGATTAATCGAAGCTCTAGAAGGTAAAAGTGTCGATTACGAAAGTAAAAATAAATGTTGTGGATTTCATGTCGACTTACAAGCTCCACAAACAAGCAACACCCTCACAGGCAATGCACTACTTGATGCTATTGATAACAATGCCGATGTTGTAGTGACCCCTTGCCCTTTGTGTCATCTCAATATGGATATCAAACAAAAAAGTGCTACAAAACTTCTAAAGAGAGATATCGATATACCTGTATTGCATATGCCTCAAATGGTCGCACTCGCCCTTGGTTGTAACGAACAAGAAATTGGCTTAAAATACCATGTTAGCAACGCAAAACACTTAGCTTCCTAAGGCTCTTAAACTCCAAAGTTATTTTGGAGTTTAAGCTTTACCTGACACAAAGCTACATATGCTATAATCCCTCCAATTCTGCAAAAAACCATCCATTTTTCGCAAAAAATTACTACGAAAGAACTCCATGACATTTACCGATTTTAACTTCAAGACTCCACTTTTGCAAGCAATTCAAGATGCTGGCTTCATCAAACCTAGCCCTGTGCAAAAAGAGGCTATACCTCTTATACTAGAGGGGTATGATGTGATTGCACAAGCACAAACAGGCACTGGAAAAACAGCAGCATTTGGACTCCCTATACTCAATCTCATGACAGGTAACGATGGTGTTGAAGCACTAGTTATCGTCCCAACACGCGAACTTGCTATGCAAGTGAGTGATGAGCTTTATCGATTTGGCAAGAATTGTGGATTTAAAACTGCCACAGTCTATGGTGGTACATCTTATGATAAACAAATTGACCGTATCAGGCAAGCTCATATCATCGTTGCCACTCCAGGTAGACTTCAAGATTTGCTCAAAACAAATCGTATCAAACTTGCTCCAAAATTTGTTGTCCTCGATGAAGCTGATGAGATGCTTGATATGGGATTCTTAGATGAGATTAAAAACATTTTTACATTCCTTCCAAAAACTCGCCAAACACTCATGTTTTCAGCTACTATGCCATCACAAATTCGTCGTTTAGCAGAAGAGATTCTCCAAACACCAAAAACTGTCTCAATTACAAAAAGTGAAAGCACAAATAGAGCCATAACTCAACACTACTATGTTGTCCAAGAGCATGAAAGAGATGATGCTTTGATTCGCTTGATTGATTACAAAAACCCTACGAAATGTATCATCTTTTGTAGAATGAAAAAAGAGGTCGATAGGCTAGCAAGCCTCCTTGCTTCACAAGGTTTCAAAGTTGGAGCACTCCATGGCGATATGGAGCAAAAACAACGCGAAATTACAATTCGCAGCTTCAAGCAAGGCAATGTAGATATCTTTGTGGCTACAGATGTAGCTGCAAGGGGCTTGGATGTCAATGATGTCAGTCATGTCTTTAATTACCACATGCCATTTGATAGCGAGAGCTATGTTCACCGTATTGGTCGCACAGGAAGAGGTGGGAAAACTGGAGAAGCTATCACTCTTGTGAGTCCCAATGAACTTAGAACTATAAAAATGATAGAAAAAGATGTTGGAACCAAGATGGTTACCCAAGCTATTCCAACGCGTCAAGAGGTACAATCAAGCAAAGAGAGTGAACTCATAGCAAGAATCATCGATACTAAAATCACTCCAGAAGGGATAAATCTAGTAAAAACTCTTCAACACGAAATCGATATAGTTGCTATAGCACATATGCTTGCATCTAGCATTGTTTCAACCCAAGAAATCAAAGGGAAAGATACCATAGGCTTTGGTCTCAAAGAGATTGATGCACTTTTGCAAAGAGTAAACAAAGCACGCAAAGATAACCAACAAGGCAGACGCAGACCACAACAAAATCGTTCAAGACAAAACAGAGACAGGAGCCCTAAAAACTCATTTCATAAGTCTTCTAATTCCAAAACACAAAAATCTTAACAACAAAAGGATAATTTTTATCCTTTCTTAAGAGACTTTTTGTTACATTATGGTATTAATCACGAAAGGAACCACAATGTCAACTAAATATTTTTTTTCATTGGTAGCTTCTGCTTTTTTACTTGTTGGATGCAATGAGAGTGAAGCAATGAGTGAAGTAACAACTACTGCTCAAGTTACCGAAACAACAAACGAGGAGACAAAAGAAGTAGCAGTAGCTACCACCCCTGATCCACTTATCGCAAAATCAATCACTATGGGATTAGCGCCTATACCTACTAATGAGGCAGAGCTTAATGCTCTTATCGATCCAAACAAAACTATCACTCCAGAAAAAGTGGAGCTTGGGAAAACATTGTACTTTGACCCGCGACTCTCAAAAAGTGGCATTATCAGCTGCAACACCTGTCACAACTTAGGACTAGGTGGTGCTGATGGCGTAAGTGCAGCAGTTGGCCACCAATGGACACCAAATCCACACCACCTAAACTCACCAACAGTTTACAATGCTGTATTTTTCAAAGCACAATTTTGGGATGGTAGAAGCCCTCACCTAGAAGACCAAGCCCAAGGACCAATACAAGCTGAACCTGAGATGGCAGCTGCCCCTTCGCTAGTCGAAGAGAGAATCAATTCGATACCAGCTTACCGTGAAATGTTCAAAAAAGCCTACGGCGAAGATGTGAAGATAGATTTTGAAACTATCGCTTCAACTATTGGTATATTTGAGCGAACTCTTGTTACCCCTTCTCGATTTGATGACTTTTTACATGGAGATAATGATGCTCTAAGTCCCGAAGAGAAAGAGGGGCTTGAATTATTTTTAAACAAAGGGTGTGCTGCATGCCATAATGGCGTTGCATTAGGTGGAACAATGCAGGCATTTCCTGCAGTAAAACCATTTAAATATGCCAATGTTGGAGATTTTGCTGGAGATGCAAACGGGATGGTCAAAACCCCAACACTTCGTAACATCACTGAAACTGCACCATATTTTCACAATGGAACGATATGGAGTCTAAACGAAGCAATTCAAGAGATGGGAAGTACCCAACTTGGGACAGAGATAAGCGACCAAGAGGCAACAAAAATTGCAACTTTCTTCAATGCTCTTGAGGGTAGAAAACCTAAAATAACCTATCCAATACTCCCTGCTAGCACAATTGATACACCAAAACCTGACATGAACTAAAAAAATGTCTCTAGTTTATAAATTATAGACTAGAGACTATAATAACCAAAATGAGCCTTTAAAGTACTTTTTACCCACCACATTTCTTAAGAGATGCAATCTCTTTACTGGAAACTTTATGATATTATTTTCATTGTAGCTGATACATAATATATACTCCCCATATACTGATGTAGCTTGAAGGGAAGCATCTCTTATGACAAAGAGAGTTTATTGGAATTTAAAAGATTTTTTAATCAAACAAATAATACACTTGACAAAAACCTGTATTTACAGACAAGGTATCCAAAGGAAAGAGAAAAAAATGATTACTACTAACAAAAATAGACCAATTGGCGGCAACTTTGCAAACTAATACGACAACACTAAAAGAGAAAAGGCAACTCTTTATAAC
>DSAK01000132.1 GCA_011372825.1 Campylobacterota bacterium
ATATATCCCCACGCATCCCTTGGTATTGTGTTGTCGTCTGGGTATCGTATGTCCAGTAAGGCAAGTAGTAGCCTTGGATGTTTTTATTGTTTTCAAGATGGAGATGGAATCCTTTTGGCGCAAGCCATTTGCTTTTTGTCCATTTGTAAAACTGTTCTTTGGCTTGCTCTTTCGTGATTCTAAATGGAATTAAAGATTTTGGTGTAATTTCTCTAGTAAAATCAGTAATCGCAGGTGTGCCACAATATGGACAAGATGTTGCAAGGGTATCTTCATCAAGCTCGAAGCTTGCACCACATTTCTGACAAGAGATTTTTTTGCTATTCTCATATGCGATTTGCATGCTTAGTGACTCCATAGCGTTATGGAAGTTGTACTCTTTGATTGGTGTATTGAGAATTTTTATAGGGGTGGATGTACCACAAAAATCACACACCATGCTATCGGTGGCTGGAGAAAATTTTTGTGGTGCCCCACAATTGGGGCAACTAAAATTTATAGCAGTAAACTTCATATTTTTGGCAATGGTGGAGGGGTTGTAAAACTATCTTTTAACACTAAATTGGCAGGTTGCCAATTTGCAAGGCCTTCGTGCCACATGAGAGTTTGTGGAGTTATCGTGCCTTCTTGCATTTTTGAGTGAATCGTATCTATGTCGTAGGGGCCTTGTTGTTTGCCCTCAAGGGCTATATAGTAAAAAAGTGGGAGTTTTGGTGGGGTTTTGCTATTTGGAGTTTGACGCATAGCATCTGCCATTTGTTGCCCCATTGCAAGTCCTGCACCCATTCCTACCATATCACTAGCACCGCCTCCATTTTCGAGCGCTTGACCACTTTGATAGAGGATATTTGCATTGAGATCCCCGGTGATTTCTCTACTACTTCGTCTATCAAGCGCTGCTTCAACTTCTGGAGGCAAAGAGATATTTTCTACAAGAACCTTGAGAAGATCTAGCCCATATTCTGCAAAATATGGTGAGACTTTTTCTCTCATGTACTCCCCAAATGTTCCATAGGCTCCGGCCATATCAAGGATTGGCGTTGAGTCGTTGCCTATAGTGATAGCAAATTTCGTAACTATAAGGTTGCTTAGTTGACTTTTGATTTCATCAACACTGAAGTGTCCGTCTGTGCCAACTATCTCTTTAATAAGTTTTTTTGGATCACTAATACGCACCTCGTACGTCCCAAAAGCACGCAATCTTACCATGCTAAATTCAGCATCACGAACCATAATAGGATTTTTTGTCCCCCATTTGATATTCGTAAATCGTTTGGTGTTAAAGAAGTAAACCTCTGCCTTAAAAGGGGAAGAGAAGCCATGATCCCAATGCTGCAAAGAGGTGAGTATGGGTATATTTTTTGTCTCAAGCTCATAAGTGCCTGGGGTGAGTATATCTGCTATTTCCCCTTCGCTTACGAAAACTGCCACTTGTGACTCACGCACTATAAGTTTTGCTCCATATTTGATCTCATTGCCATGTCTATTAAAACGATACACCATGGTATCTTGAGAGTTATCAACCCATTCAATTACATCTATAAATTGCCCAAATAGCCAACTCCATAAACCCATTTTTTACCCTTTGTCTGTGATAGTTTGAGTTGCTTTTGATTTTGCCTTAAGGAGTGCTTCTTTGAGTTCATGTTCTGTTTTTTGTAACTCTACAAGTGCAACTTCTCGTGCCTTTTTACCTTCATCTGCTATTTGAAGTGATTCATTGAGTGTAGCAATGAGTGTATTGTTTGCTTTTTTGATACTCTCTATATCAAAAATACCCCTCTCCATTTGTTGACGCACTTCGCGATTTGCCTCTTGGAGACCTTCAGCATTTTTCTCTAGCAAATCATTGGTTAAATCGCTTGCCTCTTTGATAGATTTTGCAGCCTCATGGCTACGGAAGATAGTGACTGTTTGAGCAAGTTGATTTCTCCATAGTGGTACAGTATTGACTAGAGTGGAGTTTATTTTATTTATGAGTGATTTGTCATTTTCTTGGACAATTCTGATACTAGGAAGAGACTGCATCGCTACTTGTCGTGAGAGTTTGAGGTCATGAACACGTCTTTCTAAATCATCCCTGAAGCCTCGTATCTCTTTTAGGTTTTGGATAGCTAGCATATCGTCACCTTTTGCTGCCTCTTCGTATTGTGGGATTATGGTTGTCTCAAGTTCAGCTAATTTTAACTCGCCAGCTTTGATGTAAATCTCTAGGCTTCTAAAGAATTCCAAATTTGCATCATAGAGTTTATCGAGTGACACCACATCAGTCATCAGTGTACTTTTGTGGCGTTCTAGATTATTTGCTATAAGGTCTATCTGGTCGCGTACTTGTTCGTATCTTTGGAGAAATTTTGCAAGAGGCTTAGCTGAGCCAAAAAGTTTTTGCCACCATGAGAGTTTTTGATTTGGATTTAATTTATCAAGGTCAAAACCACGAATAACAGAGACTATCTCATTGAGTGATTCCCCAGCTTGTCCGATATCCTTGTTTTGTACCCCTTCTATCATCTTATTTGATATCTCATCAAGTTTCTCTTGCGCACTTGAACCAAAATATATAACGCTATTACGATTAGAGAAATCTATCTCTTGAGCCGCTTTTTGTAGCTGCTCCTCTTCTTGAGGTAAAACTGCCAGAACCTCTTTAGTCTGCGATTGTATAGTCTCTTCTAATAATGTTTTTACTTGTGTTTCCATAAAATTTCCTTTAGTATTTGATTTTTTCTTTGAGTGCTTCAATGTGGACTTGAAGGTCAAAATGGTGGTCAGCTTCCAATCTAGTTAACTCTTTGTCGAATGTAGCCTCTAAATCCTTTGCAAGACTCACAAGATGAGCTTGAGTTTGTGGTTCGATTTTGTCTGGATTTACTTTGGAATATGCATCTAAAATTTTAGCAATCCCATCGACATAGACGATCAAAAATTTTCTAGCTTCTCGCAATCTCTGAGGCGATACTTCTATAGCATCTATGATAGCATAAGCTTTTGTAGAGGCAGTTTTAAGTTGTGTGTGTAATGTCGGTTCGTTTATTTTTTGGATCTGCCCTCGAATAGTTGATAGCTTCTCTTTGGCTTCATTTAGAACCTCAAGGACCATTTTTGCAGAGATATCACCTAGATTTGGGAGCTTGTCTTTTGTTGGGTCAAGCCCATAATAGAGCCAGTATCCACCAAATGCAACACCACCCAAAAAGATAGAGACAAAAAAATCTTGACTACCACAGATAAAAGCGCATAAAGTAGTTACAATCCCAAGTCCAATAGCTGCTATTGTTTTGTAGTGTATTTTTGGAGCCTGCGCTAGAGCTGCTTGGTTGTAGAGTGATTCTTGGATAGTCCCTTTTTTTGAGAGTTTGGCAATTGCTAAAAATGCTAAAAAGAAAAGTACATTTATAACAAAAGCTTTGATTTCAAGTCCAGCAAGTGCAAATATTACTCCAAGCAATAGCGGAATCAAAAAAAGATAAAGTAAAATGCCACGAAATTGTGGCGTATATGTTGTTTGGGGATTGTATCTTTTGACTTTTGACATTTTAGTCTCCTAAGAGTGACAACAAGGGATACCAAACAACTATACCAGAAGAGAAAAGAAGTGCAACCAGCCCAAGAATTTTTAGATACATTCTCATAATCCCTTTGGAATAATATAATTTTTCAAATCAAAAACAACCTTTATTATCTCAAAAGATTGTGCAGAAATTGTTTATTTTCCAAGTTATTCAAATTTATTAGTGAGCAAAATCTCTCAAGATACAAAAGACAGATTGCGAAGTGGCATTAGCTCTATCATCACTTTGTCTCCTTTGTGATTTTATATCTTTATCAATGGTACTCTTTTTTGATGATTCTTTGCAATAGTGAGTTTAGAAGACTTTTTGTATCCTCTAACATGATAAAAAATGCTGGAATCAAAAGGAGAGATATGAGAGTTGCAAAAAGTATCCCAAAGCCAAGAGAAATTGCCATAGGTATCAAGAATCGTGCTTGCACAGAGGTCTCAAGTATCATAGGAGCAAGACCAACAAAAGTAGTTGCTGTAGTGAGAATGATAGGACGAAATCTCCTTGTACCAGCTTGGATGATTGCTTCTATTGGCGATATACCTTTGGATATTTTTTTGTTTGCATAGTCTATGAGTACAAGTGAATTATTTATAACAACACCAGCTAGAGCGATGACCCCCATGATACTAATAACGCTTAGACTGTACCCCATTATAATATGACCAATAAAAGCCCCAATTGTTCCAAATGGGATAGCAATCATTACAATAATTGGCTGGATATAGCTTGCAAGTGGTATAGCAAGAAGGATATAAATCACTATCAAAACAAGCACAAAACCTTGCATAAGCGAACTCATACTTTCGGCAGTATCTGCTTGCCTTCCTTGGTAAGAGATACCTATATTTGGATAATTTTTTCTAAGTTCAGGAAATACTTCTGACTCAAGTCTACTGGTCACTTGAGGGATGTTTCGCTCTGGTACAACATTGGCATCAACACTGTAGACTCTTGCTCCATTTCTTCTGAAGATTGTAGTGTGAGATTGCCCCCTTTTGATTTGTGCTAGTTTGGAGAGTGGGATTTTTTCCCCTTGTGGTGTAAATATCTCAAAATTGTACAAATCGCTAAGCCCTTCTCTTTGTGCCCCTTGAAGTTGTATACGAACGCGTACTTCATGTTGGCCCCTTTGTTGCCTTATAGATTCACTTCCAAAAAAAGAGTTCCTCAAAGCAGAGGCGATATCTGACGCAGATATTCCCATGGCATGCGCAAGCGGAAGAAGCTCTATGGTATATTCCTCTTTGCCTCTAGTAAAGCTCTCTTCAACATCTGTTACAAAGTTGATATTTTCAAGAGATTGTGCCAAAGATTTACTAGCTTGCTGTAAGATATCGTTATTGCTATG
>DSAK01000090.1 GCA_011372825.1 Campylobacterota bacterium
CAAAATCTTTTTCAACACAAATTATCGCTGGTCGCTTTAAAGGGAAGTTACTAGAGATACCCAATATCAAAACAACAAGAGCATCAAAATCTATCATAAGAGGCTCCTTGTTTGATACTTTGCAAAATGAAATAATTGGAAAAAATTTTGTAGAGGTATTTGCAGGAAGTGGCTCAGTTGGATTAGAGGCACTTAGTAGAGGTGCTAATCATCTCTTTTTTATCGAACAAAACCCAAATGTATTTCGTACACTCAAAAACAATATTAACAAACTATCTTCACAAGATTGCACTGCTATACTTGGTAATAGTTTTGTTGAATTTCCCAACTTACAAAAAAAACTAAAAAGCTTAGGAATCAAGACATATTTTTATATCGACCCACCTTTTTCTATACGTGAAGGGATGGAAGATATCTACGAACAATCTATCTCTTTGATTGGTCATATAGAGCCAAATATATGTCAAATGGTGATTGTCGAACATATGACAACCCTTGATTTGTCACCAAAGATAGACTCACTTATCAAATCAAAAGAGAGACGATTTGGCAAAACTACACTAAGCTACTATCTCCCAACGGAGCCATAATGAAAAAAAAGAAATTGCCAATTGCAAGTTTGGCTATACTTGGATCGATTTTAATCTTCACATGGATACTGCCATTGATTTACCCTGTAGACCCATTTGCTCTCGATGCCGAAGCTATTTTGATGCCACCCTCATGGGAAAATCCTCTAGGGACTGATAGATTAGGTAGAGATATCTTCTCTAGGCTAATTTACGGTGGTCAAGTCTCACTACTTATTGGACTTGGTTCTGCGATTATAGCGTCTCTTATTGGACTTGTCATGGGGGTTAGTGCTGGATATTTTCAAGGTAAAATTGATGGGATATTTGTTGTAGTTGTAGATCTCTTTTTGACATTTCCAACTTTTTTTCTCCTGTTAGCGCTTACTAGCTATATGGAAGCCTCCTCTTTGGCACTAATACTTATCATATCACTCACAGGCTGGATGGGAACGGCAAGGCTATTGCGTTCACAAAGTTATGAGATTACCCAAAAGCCTTTTATCAAGATACTGCGTGTCGCATCTGTCTCAAAAATAAAAATCATCTTCAAATACTTCTTGCCACTACTTGCCCCCTTGTTTTTTGTCAGCTTCACTTTTGCGCTAAGTGGGGCTATCTTAGCAGAGAGTGGGCTCAGCTACCTAGGTCTAGGCATCACTCCTCCACAAATGAGCTGGGGGAGTATGCTAAGTGAAGGGAAATCGGTCATGGAGATTGCATGGTGGGTTAGCTTCTTTCCTGGACTGATGATATTTTTAGTAACTTTTTCCTTGATTTTACTTAGCGACTCTCTCCAAAGTATAACTAACCAAAAAGAGTTAAATAGATAAATTAAAGGGGCAAAATGCCATCAACCAAAGAGGATAGAATCGCTTTATTTATAGATTGTGACAACATATCATACCGTTCGATAGGTGGGATTATCAATGAATTGAGCAAATATGGTGTTGTAAACATTCGTCAAGCTTATGGTAATTGGACAAAAGAGAATCTAAAAAATTGGGAAGAGAAGCTTCTAGAGTTTGCTATAAAACCAATCCAACAGTTTGATTACAGTAAAAATAAAAATGCAACCGATATACTCATGACAATCGATGCAATCGATATGCTCCACACAAAAAATATCGATGCTTTTGCTTTTGCAACAAGTGATAGTGATTTTACCCCTGTTGTGATGCGTGTACAAACTGAGGGTATCAAAGTATATGGTTTTGGTGAGAAAAAAACACCCAAGCCATTTATAGTAGCATGTTCACAATTTATATTTACAGAAAATCTCATTTCTGGCACAAATACATCACAATCTTCTCCGATTCAGCGCAAAAACGGCGATGAGATGCGTCAAGATAAGTGGTTGGTTAACCTTCTCTTTACTGCTCTTGAACATACGATGGATGAGTATGGATGGGCAAATTTAGCTGAGATTGGGACATATATAAGCAATAGCTCATCATTTTCACCGATCAACTATGGATATAAAAAACTTAGTAGTCTCATCCATGAAATTGGTCTCTTTGATGTCCACCTTGATGATGTTAGCAAGCAAATGAGTATCCGCAAAAAAACCTCATAACTCAACTTTTGGCGGACAATCTACTAACCCTGCTTCATACAAAAAAATAGAAGGCTCGAACTCAATTTTTCGTATCTTGTCCAAAGTAGCCAAAGATAGCCAAAGTTTATCTTTTGCTCTTGTAACGGCGACATAAAAAAGCCTCCTCTCCTCTTCAAGCTCTCCACCTTGACTCATGAGTTTGCGATTTGGAAAACGCCCTTCCATCAAATCAATCACATACACCTCTTGAAACTCGAGCCCTTTACTAGCATGAACTGTGAGTAGATTTACCCCCTCACCTTGACTAAGCTCACTTCCACCTAGAATCATAGCATTAAGAAATCTATCAAGCTCTTTGTATCCATTGGCAAGCTCAAGTAGCACAGCCCCTTTTCGCATGATACGAGAAGTAGCAATCTCCTTTTTCTCTTTATCAACATGTCCATTTTTCAGTCTAGCTCTTTGGGTTGATAATACATCGACAACTATTTCAAAAAGTTTTGAATTGATAGCATGTTTTATCATGACTTTAGGAGATTTGTTTTTTTTCGCAAAAGTGACAAAATCAAAAAATGCCTCAAAAAATAGTGCTCCATCATCTGTCAACTTTGGATGCTTCAAAAGGGGATGATTTAAGACCTCTTGACTTAAACCCAATGGTTTAAATCTAGCTGCTGAAGTCATCTCAAGCTCCCCGCCAAAAAGACCCAATTGTTGATTATGTATCAACGAAAAAGTTGGTAATTTGTCTGTTGTTGGTGTTAGTGTTCCATCGATTATATTACCATTACCGCAATACTGAAGTGATTCAAATAGCTCTTTTGCTACCGATGAACCTATCCCTTTTGCATATTCAAAAAGGTGGATAAATGCCATCATATCACGCGGATTAACCAAAAGTGTCAACAAGTCCAAAAGTGCTTTTATCTCTTTTGAGTCAAAAAAACTAGTCCCACCTTTGCGTTTGCATGTTATCCCACGCTCTCTTAGGGCTGCTTCTATCCCGTCTGCGCTTGAATTGTTTCTAAAAATTACTGCTACTTCATTGTATGGCACGTGAGATGTTGCTATAGCATGGGCTATAGCATGATACTGCTCAAACAATTCACGATAAACCAGTAGCTTAGGAGGGTTATCAGCACCCCTGTAGCCAACTTCAAGCTGTTTGGGATAGATTCTTTCATTGTGGGCAATCACACGATTTGCCAAAGACAAGATAGAAGCACCAGAGCGGTAATTGGTCTTTAGAGTGTAGATAGCTGCACCCTTATATCGCGACTGAAAAGAGGAGATATTTTCTATATTTGCTCCGTTAAAGGCATATATACTTTGATCATAGTCTCCAACACAAAAAAGTGATGTAGGATTGAGTGCATCTATCAGTGAGCTTTGAAGAGTATTGGTATCTTGATACTCATCTACAAGCACCTCTTGATATGTCGCTCCCCATAGTGAAGCATTTTGCATCACTTTTATAAGCAAGTCATTATATGAAACAAAACCATACTGCTCTTTTTGGGCTTCAAACTCTTGAGCGATATCCCAATAGATATCTATCAAAGAGTGATGAGCAGGATAACGCTCCAAAAACCAATTCTCAAAAGAAACACTAGAGGCATTTTGATAAAGACTATACAAGTCATAGAGGTATGCTGCAGAAAAAGGCTGAATCTCCAAATTGAGTTTAACGAACTCTCTTTTTTCATAAATACTTCGAAATAGCGTTTTAAGCTCTGAGGGTTGCTTGAGGCTAATTTGTTCATCACCAGCTTTTAGCCAACGGTAGCAAACTGCATGAAAAGTGCCTGCCTCTATTTTCGAAATGACCTCTTTTGGAAAATGGCTCTCAAGACGAGCCACCATCTCTCCAGCTGCTTTATTGGTAAATGTAAGGAGCAAAATAGCCTCTGGTGGTACCCTTTGGTATAATAAGTGTGCTATGCGTCCAACAATAGTTGAAGTTTTACCAGTCCCAGCACTAGCAATAACTAAGTTGTGCCCCAATGGCGCTTTTGCTGCTTGTAATTGTTCGCTATTTAGTGTAGCTAATGGCACGGCAAATCCAATATTACAATCAAATAAATTCCTTGATTTTTTAAAAACGATTGTAGCAGATTTTCTTGAGTTAAACCCAAATTATACGATTCAATTTTCTTAAAACTATACAACTCATAAGTAAAATAATTTGTATTTAGCTTGAATTAAAGAGTATTAAGTTTGTCTATCAGCTCTTTATAGTGCTCTAAATTCTGAAAAGCTTTTTCATATCTCCATCTAAGCACAAACTCTATGATATCTGATTTTTTCTCTTTTTCGAGGCTATCACTTTTGCCAAAATATCCCAAAGAGATATTTTTTGCCTTCTTTTTCTCTTTGCCATCTGACTCATAACTGATAGCTATTATCTGGATATACTTACCAGGTCTCACCTCTCCAAAATCATCTTCTTTAAGTCCTATGCCACTTAGATTCATCGCTTTATAATCAAAAACTCTTTCAAAAACTGGACACTTTTGACCAATCTCTAGCGTATCAAACAGTATCTTAAATCGATTTAGATTGTCATTTTTTTCAGCCACTATAGAGCCTAAATCTATCTCTTTTGGTTTTGTTGGCTCTACAGATGTTTGGAGCTTTTCTTCAAAATCAAAAAGGGACTCTTGTTGCGATAACTTCTTTTCTAATTTGCCGGTTAATGCTTTGAGTTTTTCAAGATTATTTGACATATATGTTCCATTTTATTTTTGATAACTTTTCGACTATACCTTACATATTATAAA
>DSAK01000150.1 GCA_011372825.1 Campylobacterota bacterium
ATTTCAAACAAAAAAAGAGTAAACATGTCAAAAACAAACAACAATACAAAAAATCCCCAAAACTGCTATATCAACGAAACCGATGATTTTTCAATAATTACTTCTATAAAGTGTATCATTAAACAATTCCCTGATGAAGAGCATCTATATGGAATAAAAAGAATAGATTCAGAACCCAACGTTGTTGTAAAAGGCTTTAAAATTCCTACTTGGAAATTTATCCTAAAAAGATATTGGTATTTTGTGGCTGCACTCTCTATTATTACAATAGTTAGTTTTATTGCAAAACCAGTATCGATGATGATAGCAGCTGCTTTATCTTTTGTATTCTATTTTACATACCAACCCTATTCAAGTGAAGCAAAAGTAAAGAGAACACAGCTGTTCTTTGGGCTACTCTCAATATGCGTTGCCCTTGCAATATTTTATCTACTCTTTTCACTGCAAGCTTCACAGGGGCTACTTTTTGGATATTTAGTTAGTTATGGTTTTTTTTATCTTATTGGTCTTTTCCATAAATACGGAGAGATATATGCAATTAACATAGATGAGTTAGAAGAGTGGAATATTGCAACATCTTTTGTTTGGAAAACACGTGAATAGTAGTATTGTTTTTTTCTAAGGCTTATATTGCTAAAATTAGGCACACTTAAGCATCAGGAGAAAAGATCAACATAGGGGGGGTTAAATGGAAATACTTACTAGCGATTATATTATCTTAAAAGAGATCAACCATGCAATTGACCAAATAATTGAAAATACCACTAAATCCTCTAAAAGATTTGCATCTTCAATGAAAACTACTTTTGCAAATATCTCGACAGAAATAGGGAATACAAAAGTTGTTGACAAACGTATACTTCCTATCTCTGCAAAAAAATTTCTTTCTCAGCACAGCAATAAAGTGAAACTCACTGATCTTAACAACACTATCCCAGCTACAGAATTTATGAAGCTTGCACATATATCAGAACTCAGGTTTATTCCTAGAGAAATGGTTGTTTATTCCAGAAGCAATAAAAATTATCCCGTATTCATAAGACTAAACGAAGAATGTATGGAATTAATAAAAAAAGGAAAACAATTCTATTACCTTGCCTCGCGGAAAATTGGGGTAAAATACAAGAAAAAAGAAGAAGATCTTTATTTCGATAAGATCATAGAGATAGAAAACCGTGAAAGCAAGAAAGTTTTCTACTTTGGTGTTTGGTAAATGCTTAGAATTAAATATATCTTTTTGTTTATAACACTATCTCTTTACTCCAAAGAAATCGTCATTGATTTAGTGGAGCAAACTCTTGTTGCAAAAGATGATGATAGGATCTATTTAGCCTCTAAAATCTCAAGCGGTGCTATTGGCTACGAAACTCCCAAGGGTACTTTTTATGTGTTTGAAAAAAAAGAAGCTCATAGGAGCAATCTGTATCCTATATCAAGTGACGGTAAAAGGGGAGGGGCAGAGATGCCTTTTATGCTAAAATTTAAAGAAACGGGCGAAGCAATACACGCAGGGGTATTGCCTGGTTTTCCTGATTCTCATGGATGCGTCAGGGTGCCTTTAAAAGAAGCATCAATACTTTATTTTTGGGCAGATATTGGCACCAAAGTAACAATTCTAGGGGATGCTGTTCAAAAATATGTTCATATCCCAAAGAGTCAATACTCTGAACTTTCCTCCCACATTGAGACCATTGGCGCCTCAGTCTTTGCTCAAAAAGGTATTACCTCTAAAGCTTTCTACGATAAGGCTTTGGAATTGGATTATTGACACCACACGCTATTTTTTTTTTAGGCTTTTCAGATCCGTCATCGAGTGTTTTTCCTATGCCATAATGATATTTATACCTATTAACATCACTTTTTTGTATTTGGATATTATCGCCTGAAAAATTCATATTTACATATCCTTTCTTCCCGTCGTGAAATCGTATACCAATAGGGAGGTTTTCAACAGTATAAATAGCAGCACCCATGCCTATGGGCCTATCTATTACGCAAGCACCAAGAAATTCTTTTCCCTGCATAAAGCTATGAGAATACATGTTTCCTGTCTTACTTATCGTCATTGTAAGGCCGTAGGGGAAGCTATATTCATACTTTTGCGAAAGATGTCTTTTTAGTTCCTCTATATTATTTTGTACAAAATCGTATAAAAAATGAGGTGAACTTACATCTGTAGTCCCAAAATATAGCTTTTCCCTAACACGACTTATCGCAACATAGGCTAGGTTATACTCTTCGTCACTAACACACTCTTCAGAGTCTGGTTTTAATATATCATTTAACACAATGACTTGATGAAAGTCTTTCCCTTTTGTGCCATGAATTGTAGAAAAGACAATATTGGCATCCTTATCGTTAGACTTGATTGAATCTGCTTTTTTCGATGAAAGTTCCGCTGAAATATACAAGAAATGTTTAAATTTCTCAGGGTCATTTAAGAAGCTAAATTTTGTAGAGGAAAGCACGTCACGCACAATGTTATTTTCAAGAATAGTTTCAAGCGATTTTTTTTGTTTGAACTCAGTAAATGACACACCCATCTCTTTTGATATCTTTTCCTCTATCCACTTAGGAAATTTAGCTAGCCTTATGTCCCTAAAATCTTCGGCGACCGAATTTGATAAAGCAATTTTAAGGCGATCTCCAGAATTTATTTTATTGATATTGTTTTCTAATTTTCTGATGAAGCTTTTTCGTGTGAGGGCTTTGTATTTATCATCTGTAGCAAGAATAGCAACTACATCATCATCAGTCATAATCTCTTTAAGTTTCTTCCCTTTTTTAAATTCACCATAGGACACTCCTTTGTACATCTCAATGAGTCCAATAAACTGATGTGGCAAAACACCCCTGGTGAAATCCTCGATTTCTTTCTGGGGCACTGTAGCGGGAAGTGCATCACTAAAGGCATTAAGCAGTACCTCTTTTCTCATTTGTTTTTCCATATCTTCTTTGAGCTTTGGCACAATATGAAAAATAGCATCAATAAGCGTTGCATTACTTCTTGCAATCATAGCCGTTTTTCTTTTTGCTAATAATTTTGCAAATTGCTTTTTGGGAATATTTGAAATGCTTCCTTCATCAAACTCGATGTGCTTAATACTTTTTGCAATTGAACCTTTAATTACACTAATCATCTCATCGTATCCCAGCACTCTTTCGCCTAGAGTCGTAGGGGCAGGAACGTATCTTCCATAAATATTTGAATCAGAAGGAACTTCTTTTTCCCTTACAATGAGTTGAGACAAATAAGCAATGTCATTTGAAAACCTAAAAGAATAAGGGATGGAAAGCGACTCATAGTGCTTATTTGCCCACTCCATCATGTTTAAGGCACCTCTCCAAAGATAAATACTCTGATCTTGATCCCCTATTACCATTACTGGAACGTTGGTCGCGTCTATGAGCCTCCTAAATATTGGGTCGGCATCTTGCCATTCATCCACCGTAATAGCATCATATCCCTCGAAAATGTCAATACCATGCTTTATTGCAATCATGCCGACTTCTTTGTAGTATCCATTTTTTGTGAATTTTGCCTTTCTTGAGAGTCTTCTTGTGGACTGCACAAGGAAAAGGGTCAATAGCTCTTCATCTGCTACCCTTGAAGTAGGGGGGTTCTTAAGTCTTTGAAGCATTCTGTTTTTCCCCAAAGAAAGCAGATCTTTGATATTTTGGGTGTACTGCCTAAAATAATGAAGTTTTTCGTCATTTTCACTCGTTTTTTCCTTATGGCTTGGGGCCATAATGCTCCTAGCAATACTCCTCATGAGAGGCACTTTTTCCGTATCCCCCAATATCCATTTTTCCATGGCATATTCAAGTATCTCAACAAGAATATGATTGTTGCTGCCCAATGTAAAAGCCGTCGCCTCTGCAAATTCTTCTTTTTTGTATCTATTTTTTTGAAAATCTATTAGCAAATTTCCTTGTTTATCATAAAAAAACTTTTTGAACTTTTCATTTTTTAAGGCATGCTGTAGAAGGAAAGAGTGATAAGTAAAAAAATCTGTATTGTTTATCCCCTTGAAATAGGCTTTTACTTCGATCTCTTTTTGCATGAACTTATTGAATACGAAATATCCTATTCTTTTTTTGGGGGCTAAATCTTGAAGTTGCGACATAATATAAAGGGTTGTTTCTGTCTTCCCCGTGCCTGCTGGAGCTTGTACTGCTAAACGATAGGGGGTATCGCTAAGACCCATCATAATTTCCCCAACAAATGCTCCTTCTATGTCTTTTTGGTATTGTGTAGCGATAAATTCATTGTTTTTTGTCATTTTTTAATTCGTTCCTGTTCGACTATTTAATTATGGAGAACTCGCCCATCTTTGCGATGAAAAGAGTTTTTAAAATAGCATAGAAAGAGATTCAAAAACAAGGGTAGCACACACCTGATGCATCTTCATCCCAACGGCTAAATACCTTGGGGATTTTTGCTAAGAGCACTTAAATACTCTTTCCATTTATGTTTTTCTTTTTGTCTTTCGCTTGTTTGTTGATTTTCTATATATTGCCTGATAGCATCAGGCTGAAGATCTCCTACGGTTGCGATAAAAGATGAATTGCTCCACAATGTAGGTAGTTTTGTTTTGAGGTGGGTAAACTCTTCTCTCAATACTCTACTGCTTCTCTTTTTTACTAATTTGATAAATTTTATTACCCCAAATTGCGGATCAACGTCTATAAGAATATGGATAGAGTCTTTATCTATTTTCATCTCTATTATATCAACATTAAGCGGGGAAGCTAATTCCTCAATTATCTCCCTTAGCCGTTTTGCTATATCCTCAGTTAATACCTTTCTTCTATACTTGGGGCACCATACGACGTGATATCTACATGAAAAAACAATATTCTTATTTGCTCTATATTCGTCCATAACGTATTATAC
>DSAK01000033.1 GCA_011372825.1 Campylobacterota bacterium
ATATTTTTCTCTTTCGCATTTGCATTTTTCGCTATATAGCTTGAGAGAGAACGGGTCAATCCAGCCCTGAATCCAGCCTCATGTGTTCCGCCATCTGGAGTTTTTATGTTGTTAACAAAAGATAGCACATTGTCGCTATCACCGCTAGAATATATGATAGCTATATCTATCTCTATATCTCCATCTTTACCTTGGAAAAATTGTGCGTTTGAGAGAGGGTCTTTTTTGTTTAGATCTTCGACAAATTGTTTTAACCCACCTTCAAAATGGAACGTCTCACTGCACCCATCTCTCTCATCATTAAAAACAATTGTTATTTTTGGATTAAGATATGCAAGCTCTTTGAATCTCTTTTTTAAGATAGAGGCGTTAAAGGTGACACTCTCAGTAAATATCGTCTCATCTGGCCAGAATTCTATTTTAGTGCCCGATTTTTTACTTGTGCCTGTTTGTGTAAGTGCCTCTTGCGGGATCCCTTTTTGAAATGACTGCTCATATATGCTCCCATCTCGCTTAATAGTCATCTTTAGCTCTTTTGAAAGTGCATTAACTACTGAGACGCCAACTCCATGAAGACCACCAGAGACTTTATAGGTGTCTTTGTCAAATTTACCACCGGCATGAAGCACAGTCAAAACAACAGTTGCAGCAGATATTTTTTCGGTAGGATGTTCGCTCACAGGGATACCACGACCATTGTCTTCAATGATGGCTGAACCCGATTTTGTGAGAGTCACTTTGATAGTGTCACAGTATCCTGCCATCGATTCGTCTATAGAGTTATCTACAACCTCATATACTAAGTGATGAAGACCCTTGATTGATGTATCACCGATATACATCCCCGGTCTCTTGCGTACAGCCTCTAGACCTTTGAGGACTTTGATATTGCTAGCGCCGTAAGAATTGCTCATATTCTGCTCCCTGCATAAAAGTAGTATATTTTATCTAAATGTTCCTTGTTGAGGGCTTTAGAGGAGATTTCCTTGGGTGAGTTTCTTAGTGGTGAGTGGTGCGATATCAACTAGTGGTGTAAACCGTTTTAGCCTATAAGCATCAAGTGCATATCTCCCTACCATTGCAGCGTTATCAGAGCAGTAGGCTAGCGGTGCGGTATGGAGATTTTTGCGATATTTGTTGCACAATTGACCAAAAGCATCTCTAATAGCTATATTAGCTCCAGCCCCTCCTACGATGGCAAAATCAACTATCTTATTGTGTTCAAAAATTTTTTTACTTTTGTGGATAAGATGTGCTATGAGTGTATGTTGAAATGTAGCAGCGAGATCACACCTATCTTGACGACTCATATTCTCTTTGCCTCCAAGAGCTTCGATTTGTAAACGGACTGCGTTTTTTAAGCCAGAGAGAGAAAATGCAACAACAGGAGAGTTGATAAGAGGAATAGGGAGGGAAAATCTGTGGGCGTCTCCCTCTTTTGCCAAAGTCTCGATGATTGGTCCCCCAGGGTACCCTAGTCCCATCATCTTGGCGCACTTATCAAAGCTCTCTCCGACACTATCATCCATAGTGGTAGCTAGAATTTTCATATGGTCAAAATCTTGAACCTCTAGTATCTGTGTATGTCCTCCTGATATTAGTAAAACAAGCAGTGGAAAATGAGTTTTAGTTTCTATAAAAAGCGAGTATATATGTGCTTTGAGATGGTGGACGGCTATGAGGGGTATTTTTTGCAAAAAAGCGATTGTTTTTGCCATCGCTATCCCCTCGAGTAAGGCCACTCCAAGACCTGGTTGATTTGTTACAGCTATGGCTTTGAGAGAGGGCAAATAATCCTTGGCATGGTGCAAAATCTCTGGTAATGCTATGGTATGAAGTCTTGAAGCAAGCTCAGGAACAACACCACCATAATGGGCATGCTCTTTCTCTTGGGATAGTTTTCGGTGAAAAATTAGCTTTTTTGTTTCTATTTGGGTGATTGCTATAGCGCTATCATCACAACTACTCTCTATACTAAGAATCATCAAGCTCCCTTACTTTTTGTTTTGAGAGTCTGTAGATATATTCCCACGCACCAAATCCGCTCTCAACATTGATATGTCCGATATTTGGCAAAATTTCGACTCTAGCACCTACTTGTTTGCCTAAAGTTTTAGCCTCTTTAGGGGAGATGTAGGGATCATTGTCTGAAGCGATAATCATTGCTTCTTTAGCATTGAGATGTGGATTTGGATAGGGGAAGAAGCTTTTTATAGTATCTATTTGGGTATCTTGACTAGGTGGAGCAACAAGGATAACTTTTTTTAGAGATATATCAATTTCGCTAGCTAACCAAAGCCACAAAAAAGCTCCCAAAGAGTGAGCAATAACAATATTAGCAGAGAAATCTTCTAAGTGTGTTTTTATCTGTTTGAGCCATCTATTTTTAGCAGGGAATTGGGGATTATTCAAAAGTGGAAAAGAAAGGGTTCCGTACTCCATAGCAAGCTTGCTTGCAAGCCAAGATTGCCAGTGCGGATAGTCACTCCCTCCCCATCCGTGTAAAATCAAGACTCTATCTTGCAAGGTATCTTCTTACTTGTGTGTCAATATCAATAATATCACCAATATCCCTAGGGGATACATCTTCAAAATATTGGTATGCATCAAGAACTATCTGTGACATCTCAAAAAAAGAACAACCATTTTTTTTGAAGATACCAATAGCCTCTTCATTGGCAGCATTGAGGACAACTCCTAAATGTGGATTTTCTATTAAATGCTCTTTTATCTCCCAAATGGGGTACCGTTGTGTTGAGATAGGGGTAAATTCTATACTGCCGATTTTCCCTAAATCCAAAGGCTCCAAAAGTGGCTGCCTCACTTCGCCTTGCAGGGCAAACGCTATAGGCAGTTGCATATTTGGTCTTGCAAAATGGGCAGTAGTGGATCCATCTGTAAACTCAATGAGTGCATGTACTAGAGATTTTTTTTCTATATAAGCATCTATGTGGTTTGTATCAAAGAGCCATTTTGCCTCAAGTAATTCAAAAAGCTTATTGGTCATAGTCGCACTATCTATAGTGATCTTGTCTCCCATCGACCAGTTTGGGTGTTTTAAAGCCTCTGCAAAAGTCGCTTTTTGCATATCTTCAAGACTCCAATCACGCAAAGCACCACCGCTAGCAGTGATATAGAGCTTCGAAAAATGGCGCCTGTTTTGCAAGTACCATAGTCCAAAGTGTTCGCTATCAATGGGGACTATCTGCTTTGTATCTATAAACTGCCCAGCAACCACAAGAGACTCTTTGTTTGCAAGTGCTACTTTTTTCCCAAGCTTTATAGCTTCAAGGGTGGGAGCTAATCCTATATACCCGACAAGCGCATTGACTACAAGGGGACTTTTAGATAACTTGAGCAATTCAAGCAAGCCTTGAGCACCACAAAAAACATTTTGATGGTTGATGAGGTGTTTTTGACTTTCGTTTTTAATCCCAACATACAGTGGAGAGAAGATCTCGATTTGCTCATTGAGCAAATCTATATTTTCGCCTCCCACAAGAGCTTCTATCTTTATGTCAAACTGTTTTGCCACAGCAAGAGTGTTGACACCAATAGAGCCAGTTGAGCCAAGTACAACAATCATAAGTCTACGAGAATGCTCTAAGGGCTATAACCATCATGACAACACCAAAGAGATATCCATCGATTCTATCTAGTATGCCACCATGTCCAGGGAGGAGATTGCCACTATCCTTAACCCCTGCTTCTCGCTTGAGATAACTTTCAAATAAATCTCCAAATATAGCAGCAACTGCAGTTAAAAATGAGACCCCAATGGCAACAAAGAGATTATATCCATAAAGTCCCAAAAATGTACCTCCAATAGTAGCTAGGAGAATTCCACCTATGACACCTTCTAGTGTTTTATTTGGAGAGGTATCAGAGAATTTTGTCCGACCAATCATCTTGCCAACAAAAAAAGCACCAGTATCAGCAAGTGTTACAGTTACAAGTAGCCACACCATAGCCCAAATACCAAAATCAGCATATAGCATCAAGAAAAACAAAATCCCACTAGTAGGGTACAAAAATGGCAACAAAAGCCTTTTGTCAAAATTGTGAAAATATGCGAGCAAAGAAGCAAAAATGATAGCTATGAGGAAAAATAAATCATCAGGGCTTGGATAAAAATAGACAACTATCCACAAAAGCAACGCCCATACATATGCCGAAGGGGCAGTGATCTTAAATAGTTGCATAGCTTCATAGAAAGCGAAGATGTATACAAGACCTAAAAATATCCACATAATCAAGAAGTTGTCTATCCAGCCTATGATAAAAACAATTGCTAAAAGAGCAATCCCGGTAATCCATCGCTCTTGATAATCTGTAAATAAATGTTTCATGATAATTGCCTTGTGTTTTATTGTAAAAATTATTATAACACAATCGTGGTTAACTTCTTGTTTTAATCCCTTATTTTGTAATAGAGATAGTCTCATAGTGACTATAGAGGACATTTGCCCCCTCTTGGGGTCTGACAAACTTCCTTTTTGTATAATCAACTAGATAGTTACCAGCTTGGCTCACAGAGCAATTAACACAAAGTTTTGCAGCTTGAAAAAGGAGTGTTTTTGGAAGAGATTGTTTATCGGTCTTGATAATCAGATGGGCTGAAGGGATCCCTTGGATATGCATCCATATATCATTTGCTTTTGCAAGGGAGAGGAGTTTTTGATTTTCATTTCTATTTCTACCAACCAAAACCTTGTATCCATCTATCCAAAATACTACTCCAACATCATGAGATATTTTTGATTTGTTATTTTTTTGCGAAGTTGGTGCAAAAGTAGCAAGCAAATCAAGTGATGCGGCTTCTGATATAGCTTGGGCTAAATGTGAGTAAAACTCCACCTTGCTTTTAAGGTTCTCTTTTTCTATGTG
>DSAK01000198.1 GCA_011372825.1 Campylobacterota bacterium
AACTTAACAATGTTATACACCTCGGGGTCACTTGCCGCAGAGTCAAATAGCGAACGTTTTGGTATGGGTGGAGCTACTAAAACTTCACCTTTGTAACCAAGACTTTTTAAATATTTGGGGTGATTGTTTTTAATATTAGACAAACTTTCTCTTTTATCATTCACGTTACTCTCGTAGAGATTAGGGACAAGGATAATTTTTTCAATTTCTTTATCGTATGCCTCCATAATAGCATAGACCTCATCTAAAAAACCAACTGTACCCGATTCATCAAGTATATTCGTTTTTACTGGAACGAATAACTTGTCTGCCGCTAATACAACGCTGCTCATCAAGGAACCTGTTGTTGGTTGCGAATCGATAATGATATAGTCATAATGTGCCTTAAAACGTTCTACTAATTTCCTAAGTAGATTTTCTTTGTTTCGAATAACTCTTTCAGCATACTCTGAAAGTAAATAATCACTAAAGACTGCATCAACTCTTTCTGATACAGTAATAGGCTCAATATCAAAGAGTTTGCCTTCAAAAATTAAAGATACGTTTGCATTAGGGTAATTATCGAAAACATTTTCCTTGTAGCCACAAAGCAATCTTTGTGCACCTTGCGGGTCAAAATCAATAAGTAATACCCTTCTATGGTGAATATCAGACAAAACCATCGCAAGCGCATGTGCTCCCTGAGATTTTCCCTGTCCGCCTTTCTGATTTACTGAAGCTATTGTTGTACAATTCATGTTCCATCCTTAAATTTAATGTATACATATCATATCAAAAAAATACACAGGCAAACTTATTTAGATACAAATATCTCTAGCAATAATGGAAAATTTTAAAAATAGACTAGAAATTTCATTGAGCTGTATTTATTCCTACATAACATAATTAATGTTTAAATGCACATTAAAACAAACTCTTGTCTAATAAAATTAATGTTTAAGTGCATATTAGATGAGGTTGTATTGATTACGGGGAGAAGAATGTCAATAGACAAGGCGGTATGCCTATGCCTATTTTTGATATTTTGGACACAAGGAGCTTAAAATTTTTAGAAAAGGGGAATCAGAGTATTTATTAGTAATTTCGTGAAGCATCTCATCTCCTGGGTTTTCACCATATCTCTCTTTGAGCTTCTCAACTATCATATCCATATCCTTACCCATTCTGGAGGAAAGCTCTTTGGTGGCCTTCCCTCCACCTTTAAATTTTGATTGCTTGATAATCAGATATGGCTTTGGTACAACATCAAAAGTGGGCAAAACATTAAAAATTTGATCAGGATTCATGTCAAGCTTTCCCTGATCAATAAAATATCTTGCTCTCAGTGAAAGAAAAGGAAATGATTCTAACATTTGCTGTGAAATGTCGGGAATGTTTGCGGTTTCGAGAATAAGATTGATGTCAGTATTCTCTTTGAGTGCTAAGAGATAGGAGCTCCCAATAAAAGCCCTACTTTTTCCTGACCTCATCTCCCATGCAAGTAAAGAAAGTTTTGCATCTTCTGAAATGGAATTATAATTAACTGCCTCATTAAACTGATGTGCTTTAAGTCCCATTGTCGAGAGAAACATATTTTTAAATACACTATCAAACAACCTGTCAATGTATTCCTCTTTTTGCTCTTTTCCATTTCCCAAATAGTTCTCCAAGATTGCAAATCTTCTTAATAAAATCTCTGCAAGACGGCTATATGCCATTGCAACACTCACTTTGGCTTGATAGATCGGGCCCATTATGTCTAAGACCTTCTCTTTGTAATCCCCAATATGCCTTGAGAGTTTTTCATGATCACTATACGCATCTTCTCCTAAAGACTCCTCGAGCATTTCAAAGAATTGCTCCTGATGATCTTCATAAAACGAAATAGGGCTTTCAATAAAAATAGTACAAATATTAGATGCAATTCTTTCGGCTCTTTTCTTGTCTATGTCAAAACAAGTTTTGGTGGTTGCTTCTATCTTCTTTTTAAAGAGGACATCATCAGTATTAAATAGGTCTGAAAAAATCTCTTTGAGCTGATACTTCTTAGCAAAGGCAAACATTTCACCGTGAACTTCTGATGGAGTAATTTGTTTTGCTTTTATTTGGGTCTCTAGCTGTCTGCTCGTATAAAGAATATCAGCTTTCACATCCTCTGCACTCAGCCCGTTGTAATGAGCTATCGCGACCACTGAGTGTTGGATGTCTTCAATGAAATTTCTCATGAGTTGCTCTTTTTGCACAGTATTTATCTGGGCGAGCTCTACATAATCGTTGATATCATAAAGATTTCGCTCTTGTAAAATATCATAAAATGTATCCAATTCAATACCATACTCACCGATGTCAAATCCGTACTCATCTTGAGCAACAAAAATCTCTTTAGGCATAACAGTTGAAAATTCAGTTCTTATAATGTTTTTGCTTTTGATCGTAATAGTGTGGGCAAGCTCTAAAGAAGCTTCTGCCTCTAATCTCTCCTCTTTGCTCATCTCATCACCACGAATAAGTGCGAGTAAAGCCATCATAGTGTCTTTTGCTTCTCTTGTGGAGAGGTCAATTTTTGCAGGATAGTAGTGTAGCTTCATCATACCTAATGCAAGATTTGTTACTTTGTCTTTTTTTTCTATTGGTTTTTCCCCAAACTTAAAGAGCTCATTTTTTGCCTTTGTATCAACGGGGAGAGTGACATTAAGATCTTCGGCAACCTCAACAATTAATTTAAAAACAGCTGGTGAGTTGTCTCGATAGTAGATTAAAAGAGGAATGTTCTGGGCCACCTCAGCAAAACTAAGCCTGTTGTAGACGCCCTCTTTAGAATAAAAACGTGTATCTTTAAATATCTTTTGCTTTTTAGCAATTTCAATAGGCATCATTTTTTTATAAATAATATCTTGTGCCTTTTCCATCACTCCCAATATTTTTTTTCTATTTTGAAGAAGATGTTTTTGTGTTTCAATATTTGAAGCAATCTCTTTCATCACCATGTATAATCGTTCATGGTTTTCTTCGTAGTATCTATAGGATTCATAGTATCTGCGAGATAGATTTGTGTTTTCTTCAATATGAACACTAATAGCCTTGATGAATGCTGCTTCTGTTGCATCATCTGAAAGCATAAGCTCTTTGGGCTGGGCGGTTATTTTTTTCGCCATAGCATCAAGCCCGTCATCGATTGCTTCAAATGGATTATGTTTAGTTCCAATAATAAATAAAAAACGCTCTGGCGTATTAGGATCAATATACCCTGTTAATTGTCGAGGAATATCAAGAATAAGGGAACTTGACGAGAGATTTTTCAATAAAAAAGCTCTCATTTTTACTGGAAACAAACCACTAATTAACATACCGCTAGAAAACATCTCAATAGTTCTTTTAGAGACCTCATCATCATTAGTATACGGAGGGTTCAAATAGCTAAAAAGATTTCCTGAAGCAACCGCGGTTTTGCCTGAGGTGAATACATTGTTTATCGCATCAGAGTAGAGCATAGTGTTTGTTTGATCAAGGACATGGTACCTATGACCAAATCTTTTTTTGGCATCACTCATGTCCCTAAGCTCAATTCCTTGAATAATGCCATCTATGTTCGCCTCTTCCATTCCGCGCAAAATACCTTCACCACTTCCAGCTTGTGGGTCAAATACAGGAATTGTATCTCCTATTTTAGGTGTAAAACCAAAAACCCTTTTCCAATCATCTTTGGTTTTATCTTGATTGAGAACCCGAACAAAACCACTTTGCTCACCCTCTGAGTAGGTTTGATGTAGCTGCTTAAGCATTTGTGAGATTTTTTCATCTCCATCTGTTTCGAGGTAGCTGATAATGAAGTTTATCCCACTGACCCTATCACTATCCTCTTTTTCTAAAATCTTTTGACCCTTTTCCCCACTAAACTCAAATGCCTCTTCAATGAGGTACAAAGTAGCAGATTGCAATGTGCCCATCAGGCTTGAAACCCCAACAATACTCTCTATTTCCATATTGAGATACTTGTTGTTTAATAATCTCTTTTGGATTCTATCAGCGACCGTATGAATGACAAATCTTCTAAACACTGCACGATCCATCGCTTTAAACATGCACCTAAAAAGAATACTAGGCGTTTCATAGGCTTTCAGTTCATGCTTTACTCTTTGCACCCCTGTTTTTTTTTGTACATCTCTCTGGCTGTTGCGCTCTTGATCCTTGTTGAGCATTTCCCCATTAAAAGAAGTTCGTACCTCTTTGGGTACAGTCATAATAATCTTAGTTAGTCCACGATCAACCAACAGGAGTTGATCGTTTTCGGGATTATCTTCAAATACTCGCTTCATCTCTTCAACAGCAGAAAGACTACGTTCAAATCCTATGGTTTCTCTAGTGTAAAGAGTTGCAATAACTGCATCGAGTCTACGCGTCCCTTCCTTGATTTCAATATCCACAGAATTGTCATCACCAAATTTAGGCGTGGCCACCAATACAGTTTTTATAGATTGTGGCTTTGCATCTTCCCCATAGTTTCTCTTATCGTCCGCAGTCGTATAAACTATGCTTATTTCGCCCCCTCTTGAGGCGCCAAGATCAATATCGAATCTTTCTCCCCATGCAAATACAACATCACTTTTTTTCTTCATCGTTATTCCCTTCTGGTAGGTTAGGTTGAGTTGGGATATTTTAGCGGGATGAGATTCAAAAAGTAAAAATGCCAAAAGGAAATTATAGAAATTTGGAAAATATATTTGGTTATGATACCATCTACAAAAACACCAAAACACTTTTAACTTAAAGGGTAGGCGTGACAAAAGCAGAAGAACATTTAAACAGTATAATAGATAAACTTGAAGAGTGGGTACAACCTGCAAAAATGATCTATAGTAAAGAACACTATAAAGC
>DSAK01000145.1 GCA_011372825.1 Campylobacterota bacterium
GCTATAAGTTTTTGTAGTTCCTGGAACAGTACCTGTTTTAGCGGCAACTTGTGCAGTTGAGAATGTGCCGAAACCAACGAGTGATACCTCTTCTTTGTTTACCAAAGCTTCTGTTACTGATGCAGTAAATGCTTTTACTGCTTTTTCTGCAGCTGCTTTACTCTCATAGTTACCATTTTTTTGAACCAATTCTACAAACTGTGCTTTTGTCATTATTAACTTCCTTTAATCATTTGATGGGGCATTATAGCATAATAAAATCTTAAAGATTGGTAAAAATGATACGCAAAAAAGTAGTTTTTTAATATTTAATGTAAAACTTCTGCTTTTGATTTAATATTACGATGCAACGCTTTTTATTATTGTAGTGACGAACTATACAAAATGTAATAAATAACAACTATGTTAGTTCAAATAAGAAAATAAAATTTTAGATTTATCATAAATAAATCTAGTATATTTGGTGCGCTGAGCGGGATTTGAACCCGCACACCTATTGGCACTACCCCCTCAAGATAGCGTGTCTACCAATTCCACCACCAGCGCATTTTTCTAAGGGGATAATTATACCCCTTAAAACTTAAAAAAGAACTAATTAACCAAGAAATGGATTAGCATAAAGAGCGATTAATGCAATTACAAGCGTATAGATAACTTGTGCCTCAATCATCGCGATAGCGATAAACATTGTAGTCATCAATTTACCACCAAGACCTGGGTTTCTAGCAGTACCAGCGATAGTTGCAGCAGCAGCATTACCCATACCAATCGCACCACCAAGTGCAGCAAGACCAAGACCAACACCAGCAGCAACTACAGAATAAGCTTGAATCATAGATTCACCCTCGCTAGCAAATGCAGCAACACCGAATGCCAAAAACACGAAAAACAATTTTTTCATTTAAAATCCTTAATTTTGATAGAGTTTGAGTCTCTTCGACTACTTTTGAAACGGATTCGGCTTGCGTATCCCTACTACACATCACAAAAGCATAACATTATAGCAAAAATAGCTTTAATTATTGGGCTATAAACTCCATAGTGGCAAGTTCAACTTTTTTACCTGTTTGCTCCAATACGACAACCTCTATACTATCGCCCTCTTTATACAAAGATGCTAGATTGTCTATGCGTCCTTTGGATATTTTGGAGATATGCAACAATGCATCAAACCCATCTGGCATCTCTACAAAGAGACCAAAATCGACGATTTTCTTTATCTTCCCTTTGTATGGTTTGGCTATCTCGTATTGCATTTGTTCCCTGATAGGACCTCCTGCTATACTTTGGATATGCGCTTTTGCCTCTTGGAGTTTGAGCTTATCATCACCTACCAATTTTACACCGCCCTTTTCACGGTCAAGGTCAACACTCACTTCAAATCTCTCGATAATGTCTCTTATAGTTGAGCCGGCCTTGCCAATGATATCGACTATCTTACCAGGATGGATTGTAAATGTCTCAGATATTGGCAATGCTCCACTTGGGACAATCTCAGTTGCTGCTTGGTTCATGAGATTAAGGATATGATTTTTGCCTTTTTTTGCATGCATGAGTGTTTCTCTGAGTATTTCAAGTGAAGCACCCTCAATCTTAATATCCATTTGTAGTGCACTCACTCCACTTGAAGTTCCTGCTATTTTAAAATCCATATCACCCTCATGATCTTCAAGCCCCATGATATCTGTAAGTATCGCATACTTACCATCCTCATAGATAAGCCCCATAGCAATACCAGCTACAAGCTCCTCCATCTCAACTCCAGCTGCTTTTAGTGCCATAGCACCTCCGCAAACTGTCGCCATAGATGATGAGCCATTACTCTCAAGGACTTCAGAAACTATCCTAATAACACTATCTTGCTCTAAAAATACAGCTGGCTCTAATGCCCTTTTTGCAAGATTACCATGCCCTAATTCTCTACGGTTAGTAGGGCCTATAGGTTTTGCTTCTCCGACCGAAAATGCAGGAAAATTGTAATGGACCATAAACTTTTCGTATCTTGAATTTTTATCGGTTATAAGCTCATAAGACTGGGCATCTTTTTTGTCTCCCAAAGTTACAGTAACTAGCGCTTGGGTCTCCCCTCTTGTAAACAAACATGAGCCATGGACACTTGGCAAGAGATTGGTCTCTATAGAGATAGGTCGCACCTCATCAAGCCTCCTGCCATCAGCTCTAATTTGCTCATTTAAAATCATCTCTCTTGATACTTTTCTCTTGTAAGCATACAGGGCTCTTGAAAGCGTTTGCTTGTCGCTCTCTTTGCCCTCTTTTTCTAAAGCTTCTAAGATTTTTTGTCGTAAATCCTTGAGTGCTACACTCCTTTCACTTTTTGCCATTTGTTTGATAGCATGTTTCACTTCGGTGGCGTAATTTGCTTGAATGTACTCATACAAAAAAGCATCAACACCATAGGTAAAAAGGGCAAAATTATCTAATGGCTTGATATGAGGATTAAAAGCCTTTCTGTAGGTATCTGTAGCACTAGCAATTGCCTTGGATGCATCTGCAATTATTAGAGCTAACTCTTCTTCGGCAATAACATTTGTTTGATGTATTAAGTCTGAATCTTGCGTTGCGACTGTACGCATCTCAATCATCATGATATCATCCCCGCTCCCAACGATGAGCAAATCTAACTTACTCTCCTCTTGTTTTTGCAATGTTGGATTGAGGAGCATTTCATCTCCTACTGCCCCTACTCTCACTCCAGCGATACACTTTTGCACTGGCAAACTTGAAGTGTACAAAGCAGCACTTGCTGCATGAAGTGCTGCAACTTGCATATCAACACTACTATCACTACTTACTACAAGTATAGTGATAGTAACTGGATTGCAAAAACCTTCAGGAAATAGTGGTCTTAGTGAACGATCTACCAATCTAGAAGTTAGGGTTTCAAAATCGCTTGGCTTTGATTCTCGCTTGACAAATCCACCAGGGATTTTTGCTGCTGCGTACGATTTTTCTATATATTGTACCGTCAAAGGTAAAAAATCCTCTTCAACGGGATTATCATCAACTGCAACTGTAGCTATTAAAACTGCTTTTCCTTGAGTGTACCATACGCTTCCACTTGCTTGCTTGGCGACTTTGCCAAAATCGTACCCCTCTTGGAGTCTATTTGTTTCTAAATGAATCGGTAAATTGGTTGTCATATAGGATCTCTTTGTCTGTTTTAGTGAGAATATTGTATCTAAAAATATAGATATTATGGCTTGAATCGTTGGGAATGGTCTAAAATGGGAGATTGTTTTGCTATTTCTATCTCATCAAATGAGTATTTAAAATCTTCAATATACCCAACCAAAAGCTCATAAGCACGATTAAGCCTCTCCATCTCTTCTGCACTTCCACCCACATCTGGATGGAGTTTTTTGGCAAGATGTCTGTACCTGTTTTTGATATCTTCTCGAGTTATGTACCGCGGTAGTGACATAGTCTCTAAAGCATCGTTAATCTCTTCGTATGTAAAAATCATGGAAATAAATTTTGACTCCCAACAGTTGCAAATGGTATAAAATTGAACTGTACATAAAAAGCGGTATTGTCAACAAATGAGGCACCACTTGAAGAGAGTATCGGTGAGGTATTTTTCGCAAGTGCTGCTGTGATACTCCAACAATCTTTTTTATACGCCCCCCCAAATCTCCATTGTGTACTGTAGTTCTCTTTTAGATTGTAGCTCGCCCCTACATACCATGTCATTTGAGGACTCCAATTGTAACGGAGGTTGACATTGATATCGTTTGCCAATGACACATCTAAATTTTCGCTTAGAAACTCTTTTTTATAGGTATGAGAAAGACTCAAGTGATGCTTTTTGGTGCTCCATGTCACACGGTGTGCTGATGAACGAATCTTGTTATGCTCTTGTGAATATACCAAATCCTGATAAAGCTTGAAATTTTTTCCATTGTACCCCATCTCACTAGAAAAATCTCCCCAATGATTAACCCTTTGAAGATAGTATATCTGTGATAATCGTTGGAAAAATTTTAGCTTCGTTGAATCTTTGTAGAGATAATGGGCAAATTTTAATTCCATAGTCTCCTCAGGAAGCCCAACAGAAAAAAGTGAGCGACGAGTCGCATCTAACTCTTCAAACTTAAGTGGACTTTGTTGCTCATTGCCTGGTTTAGTATAAACCAAAGCTGGGTGGATGACATGGATAAAATTTGAATATCTCTTAGTAAGGTCACTAAAGATTTTTGCCTGATGGAGTGTACTAAAGTAAGAAAATGCATCTTCTCCAGTAGTATAATTATCAAAAAAAAGCTTTGTGTGATATAAGCTCTCTTGCAAACTAAGGCGTAAAAAATCACCAAACAGCGAAGTGCTATACTCAAAAGGTATCTTTATCTCACTTCGACGAAGACGCAATCCATCTTTGCGAAAAAGATTTACAAGATACAAATCACCGCTATAGGTAAACGAATTCCATACAACAGGACGCAGATAACGGTGTAGCTGCAAGGCTGGTAAAATTTGGAGTGTTGTATCGTTGTTGGTTTTTCTGGTGTCAATAAAATACTTAGTGTAAAGCCCTCCAAAATAGTTATCATTATGGGCAAAATAGTTCACTCTACTCTCTTGGAGCGGTGTGAGTGCAAAATTGCTCAATCTATTGCGTTGGAGTTCTAGATAGTCAATATCGTTGAGATATGTTATGTTTGCATACAATCCATCGTTGATTTTCAATCCAAAAACTCGCTCTAAAACCTTTTGTGAATCGTATAAAAATTCTATCCCATAGTGGGTGTTATTTTTTATGTTGTACCTATTTTGA
>DSAK01000078.1 GCA_011372825.1 Campylobacterota bacterium
CTAGGGGAGAGTCAAGTTGCTAGGTACCTCATCGAGCAACTAAATGGAATCGATACAAATTACCACAATCTTACTATAGCTTATGAGCCAATCTGGGCAATTGGCACTGGCAAAAGTGCAACACAAGAAGAGATTGCAAAAACACACAATACACTCCGTCACCTTACAGCCCAACCTTTGCTTTATGGGGGGAGTGTGAATCTTGAAAATGTCAAAGAGATAACATCTATATCAAATGTTGATGGGGTGCTTGTAGGCTCTGCATCACTTGATGTTGTCAATTTCGCCAAACTCATCAAGTCGATACGATAATCTATCAAATTTCATAAGCAAGTCTTATCTTGCTTTGCAGTCCTCACTTTTTTGCACAAAACACTATAATGCAACACTCCATAATGAAATGCAAAGCAACTTAAAACAATAGAATTCCCTTTGAATAGAGCAGAGAAACTTAAGCTCTAGCGATGTATATGTCAACTTATCGTAGTGACGCTTTTGTCAAAAAAATTCTAGGCTTGAAGATACAGACCATATATCCTATCTTAAAACTCCCTTCTTTTTATCACAGTACTCTTTTTGGGGTGCTTGTGTTATAATCTCATCATGTTTAACTTTGTTGTAAAAAAAATCATCTATCTTGTTGTCATGCTATGGCTGATATCACTTATATCTTTTGGGATGATTCACTTAGCTCCAAATAGCTTTTTTGATGCTGGAGGACTTAACCCAAATATCACACCAGAAGTGATAGCACACCTAAAAAGCATCTATGGTCTAGATAAACCGTGGTATATCCAGTATATTTTGTGGCTCAAATCTATCGTTTTGTTTGATTTTGGTATCTCTTTTGTAAGTGGAAATCGTGTGATTGATGAGATAAGTATGCGTGTTTGGATTACCTTGGGGATGAATGTAGTTGCTATGGCTTTGGTCTTTTGGCTTGGACTTTGGTTGGGAGTTAAAAGTGCATTAAATGATAAGCCAATATATAAACAACTAGCCCTTGTAAGTTATGCGATGCCGTCATTTTATTTGGCACTTTTGTTTTTGCTATTTTTTGGATACACACTAGGGTGGTTTCCACTAGGGGGGATAGAGAGTTTTGAACCAAAAGAGGGATTTGCAAAAATCGTTGACCGTATCCACCACTTTGTTTTGCCTATAGGAGTCATGGTTTTTGTGGGGTTTGGATCGCTACTGCTATATGTGCGATCTTTGACCCTTGATATTTTAAAAAGCGATTATATATTTTTTGCACGCTCAAGAGGTGTCGAGGAAAAGCTACTCAAACGGATATATATCTATCCAAATCTTTTACCATTTGTGATAACTATCTTAGGGCTTTCACTCCCAGGACTGCTTGGGGGGAGTGTGATTTTAGAGCAAATCTTTTCAATCAATGGGATGGGGTTACTCTTTTACCAAAGTGCACTTAGTCGTGACTATCCAGTAATCATGGGCATTTTAATCATAGGGGCTTTTTTAACCCTGCTTGGCAACCTCATCGCTGATGCACTGCTACTCAAACTTGACCCATCACGCAAAAAAGCTACCTAAAGAGATCCTCTAGCGCACTTGTGTCAGTCGTTTTTGAAGGTGTAGTAGCTACTGAGTTGGTTGATGCTTCACTCCTCCCTTCTATCTCTTCAAGTTCGATTGAGTATCCTGTAAGCATTGAAGCTAGACGGATATTGATACCACTTTTGCCAATTGCTTTTGCTTTTTGGTCACTAGTTATCGATACTATCACTTTTTTATCCTCTATCTTTACCTTTTGCACAAGCGCTGGGCTAAGTGAACGCATGATAAAAACTTCAGGAATTGGTGAATACTCAACACAATCTATATTTTCTCCGATTAACTCATCGCTCACTGAGTTGATACGAACACCCTTTACCCCTACTGCCGCACCAATTGGATCGACATTGGCTTGATGACTCACAAGTGCGATCTTTGCTCTCTCGCCAGGGATACGCGATGATGCAACTATCTCTACAGCTCCATCGGCAATTTCTGGCACTTCGCGCTCCATCAATGCTTCTAAAAATTTTGGAGCAGTTCTTGTAAGCTCTAAAAAGAGACCAAATTTGGGATCTATACTAACATATCTCAAAAGAGCTTTTATGGTATCTCCTACTTTGAACTTCTCCCCTTTTATCCTATTTCTTAGAGTCAATACTCCACGCAATTCTCCAATCTCAACATAGGTATTATCTTCATTATCGACGCGAGTTACAATCCCTACAACTATAGATCCAACCTTCTCTTTGTACTTCTCAAGGATACTTTGCTCTACGCGCCTTTGGATGTGGTATTCTAGCTCTTTAAAAAGGTTTGCAGAAGCAGTACGACCATAATTTTCAAGGATAAACTCTGATTTGAGTTGGTCTTCTAACTCCAAAGTTGCCTCATACTCTCTTGCCTCTGTTATCCCTATAAAACTATCAGGCAAACTTGTAAGTCTTGTATCATCATCAGCTACTACTGTGACTATCTTGTTTAGTACATAAGTTCGCTTATCATTGTCTATTAAAACTTCAAAAGTACTCTCTTGAGAGCTAAGTCTCTTTGCTGTATTGATAAGTGCTTCTTTAAATGCCTCTATAGCTTGATCTTTTGCAAGGTTCTTTTCGTGAGCAATAGCTTCAACTGTATCTAAAATTTTTTCCATGATATAATTCCTTATTGTAACCCATCGTGATATTCAAAACAGTAGTAAATCTATCTTGGAGGAGTCTCTTTTTTAGTAGAACAAAATTATAGCTAAACCAACCTTTACGCAAAATAAAGTATAATCATTGAAATTATACACACAAGACACTAGTAAAGGACACTTGCATGAAGATTAAACTTGCCAGAACGACACTTACAGCCAAACCTAAAACAGTCGAAATTTCAGCTATAGAAGAAGAGTTAAAAAACAAAACGATATTTTATTTCGATAGAGAAAATACCCATAAAGAGCTAAAAGAGATGATGGAGTATTTTGAAGAAAAAGGGTACAGTGTCTATATGAGAGAAGTGAAGTATGGTCTAGATGACCAAGAATATATTTACGAGACACATATCATCCAGTAATAATACTTAATGGCTAAAAAACTTTACATAGAAACCCTCGGATGTGCGATGAATACGCGCGATAGTGAACACCTCATCGCAGAACTATCTAACAAAGAAAACTACATACTCACACCAAACCTAAAAGAGGCTGATTTGATTCTTATCAACACTTGCAGTGTCCGCGAAAAACCTGTCTCAAAACTATTCTCAGAGCTTGGAGTTTTTGCAAAGCAAAAAAAACCTGATGCAAAAATAGGTGTATGTGGCTGTACCGCTAGCCATTTAGGCAAGGAGATTATACAAAAAGCCCCCATTGTAGATTTTGTCATTGGTGCTAGAAATGTCTCTAAAATCACTCAAGTTTTACACAAAAAACATGCTGTGGCTATCGATACAGACTTCGATGAGAGTACTTATAATTTTGGAGAGTATCGGACAAATAGATTTAAAGCGATGGTCAATATCTCCATTGGTTGCGACAAAGGATGTACCTTTTGTATAGTCCCTGTTACAAGAGGCGAAGAGATATCAATCCCTAGTGAACTTATCTATAATGAGATACAAAAAAGTGTTGACTCTGGAGCCAAAGAGGTGATGCTCTTGGGTCAAAATGTTAACAATTATGGTAGACGATTTAGTGCTGATAGTAAGATAAGAGACTTTACAAATCTTTTGCGCCACATCAGCACCATTAAAGGGCTAGAGAGGATACGATTCACCTCTCCTCATCCTCTCCACATGGATGATGAATTTCTCAAAGAATTTGCATCCAATCCTAAGATATGCAAACAAATCCATGTTCCTTTGCAAAGTGGCTCAGATAGCGTACTAAAGAGCATGAAGCGAGGATACACAAAAGAGTGGTTTCTCAATCGTTGCTCTATGATACGCTCATTAGCTCCACAGGCTACTATCTCTACTGATATTATCGTTGGATTTCCATCAGAGAGTGATAGAGATTTTGAAGAGACTATGGATGTTTTAGAAAAGGTCCGGTTTGAACAACTTTTCTCTTTCAAATACTCTCCAAGACCCCATACACAAGCGGCAACTCTAGATTCAAAAGTGCCTCAAGAGGTAGCCCAATTAAGACTCAAAAGACTCCAAGATAGACACACTCAAATACTTGATGAAGTGATGCAAGCCCAATTGGGTAGTACCCATTTTGTCTATTTTGATGAGTTAAAGCCACATGGTAAAATTGCTGGTAGAAGCGATGATGGGAAGCTTGTGTTTGCAAAAGGTGGAGAAGAGCTATTGGGGGTTATCGCACCTGTTAAGATAACTAAAGCCTCAAGAAGCCTCCTTGAAGGAGAGGCGCAAATCTGATGACAAAAAAATTGGTACGCAAATTGATTCTTCTTGTAGCTCCGTTTTTGATCTATCTATTTTTGCGTATCTTATGGTGGAGCACATCTAAAAAAATTGATTATGATAAAGATACTATCGCAAAAAAGCACCTTTTTATAAGTTGGCATGGCGAGCTACTCTTTTGTCCGCCACTATATCTTATTTTACGTCAAAAACCACTCCATGTAAGTGCTATAGTTTCGCAACACTTTGATGGAGAGGTGATAGCAAGAGTACTTGCACTTTTTGGGATAAAAAGCCTAAGAGGTTCTAGCTCAAAAGGTGGGAGTGAAGTTTTCCGCCAAGGACTCAAAGCACTCAAAGATAATCAAGAACTTTTACTAACTCCTGATGGACC
>DSAK01000126.1 GCA_011372825.1 Campylobacterota bacterium
ATACTTGGCTACTTGGCGATGAGATTACTCTTTCAAATAAACTCTCGTCATATATCCCCAATAGTCCCATTTGTACAAATGCCGAATCAAAAGTCTCTTTATCAAGAATCACAAAAACACCTTGAGATTTAACTAGCAAGAGGATATATTTACCCTCTGGCGAATAGCTCCATTGACTAAGAGAGAGTTTTTCATCGACTGCCACAAACTTTGATATCGGCAATAATTGATTGCCACTCTTTAGTGTGCCTTTTACAGAATCAAATTCAAGACCATTATGAAACACCATAGAGGTCTCTTTTTGTCCCACCATGTATGTTGGAGCAAACACTATCTCACGCAATGGCCTTCCTGTAGTTAGATCTATATTTCCAAATTGTGCAACTACTGGAAAGATGGACAACATCCGTATCGGAAAATAGAGATATATATCGCGTGTTTTTGGTGGCAATGGGTATGTGGAATCTGCAAGTGCTTCTAAAAACTGTGTTGGATTTTTTTGTGAATCTTGCTTATTGGCAAGGAGTACATCTATAACAGCGTTATATCCAAGAGATTTATATAAACTTGCCTCCTTGCTTGTTTTGCCCTTTGCGTTTTCTTGCATGAGATTGGTGAAACTAACATACTCTTCAACAGCTAACCGTGATAGATTGGAGACTAGTTGAGATGAAGTGCTAAGCATCAAAGTAGAGAGTATAAAATTGTCATTATGGTGCTTGCCACCATCAATAAGTGTCGAGGTTTTGGTATAAAACCACAACGGATAGCCATAATCCCACCATGAGAGTGTAAAATCTTTTGAGTTTGAGATATTTTTTAGTTTCTCCAAATCTGCAACTTCGGCATTATTCATCACTGTAGGGACTTTGTACTCTACGACATGCTTGACATTTGGATAGAGCAAAAAAATCATCCCTATGGTCAAAAGTAGATTTTTCTCACTACTCTTTTTAAGCCACTTCTCACCTAGCCAAACAAAAAGATAGGCTGCCCCCAATGCCACAACAGGAACAGCAAAAATAGTAAACCTCAATCCCCCAAAAAGTGCAAAAAGTCCAACACCAAAGAGTGGCAACAAAAGCCAAAAAGCTCTGTATTGTTTCAGCAACAACAGATACCCAGCTACACCTATCAAAAGTCCATACCACGAACCTGCAATCCTATTGGCAAGGGTTGTGATATCGATAGATGATGCTTCACGAACCGTCTGAGCTACACCAAAAAAACTAAGCCCATGAGCCATTGTGCCTGTAAACATATAGCTACTGATTTTTGCCCAAATGCCTGCTACAGTGTTACCAAAAAGCAGTGCCAACACAAATAAACCAAGGGCAACAAATCGCTTCCCTAAAGTAGGAATCTTCTCAAAAACTCCCCACACCACCAAGAGTGCTACCACTTGCAATAGATAGCCCCAAGGCAATTCATAGTACGAAGTGAGTTTAGAAAATGGCAACAACACAACAAACAAAAGAGACAATACACCATATAGCGAATCTCTATCTCTATGAAACCACAGTCCATAAAGGGCAAACCATACCACAAGACCACCTACCACTGCACCACTTGAAGAGTAGACAAATCCATAAAAAACAAAGAGCAAACTAGCATAAAGTCCATTTTGCAATCCACCATTTTGGACATATCTCATCAAAAAATAGACTGCCAACAATGGTACCCACACAACAAACATATCTGTGTCATAGTATCCAACCATAGTGCGATTATAATAGCTCCATGCAATTGCGCCAATCAGTGCAGCAAACAATCCCCACAAAGGCTTATGATACAAACGACCTATCAATATCAAAGGAATCACTATGAGGCTGCCTGCTACCATTGGCATGTAAAAAATGGTCGTTTCTAACGAAAATGGGGAAATCTCAACAAACAAAGCAGTTATCCAAATCAACCCTTGATGCCACAAACCAACTATTCGTGGATTATCTGCATGAAATCCATCGGTAAAATATTGGACCCCTGAAGCAAAAAAATACCCATCATTGGTATTTATCATCATTTGCCCATTCCACCAAACGCTAGGATTGTCCCAAAATTGATAAACCCAAATGAAGCGGATAGCGATAGCAAAGAGATATGCGACTAAAAATAGTCCAAATAAACCACGATTGGTTTCGTACCATTTCTGATTATCGATTCTCATTTATCCCCTTTGTTGTGAGTGAATTCTGGAACTATCTCTTGCAGTTTTTCTACCACAGAGTTGGTTTGTAGTAGTTGTTTTATATCTCTTTGGAGCTTATCTATCTCATAGTGACTCGTTGGGGCTATCATGATAGAGGAATAGATTGTAGCAAACTCCCCCTCTTCTATGAGTAACTCTTCGTAGAGTTTCTCACCTGCCCTTAGCCCTGTAAATATCACCGGGATATCCCTCTTACCGCTAAGCTCTATCATCTTGTGCGCCAAATCGATTATCTTCACAGGCTCACCCATATCAAGGATAAATATCTCGCCACCCTTACCCAAACTAGCTGCTTGCAATACTAGCTGACACGCCTCTGAAATGAGCATAAAATATCTAGTTATCTCAGGATGCGTTACTGTCACAGGACCACCACTGGCTATTTGTTCTTTGAATTTTGGTATCACACTACCACTTGAGTCTAGAACATTACCAAACCTAACTGCTACGATATCTGTATTTTTCGAATCGATATTTTGGACATACAGCTCACAAACTCTCTTGGTTGCCCCCATGATATTTGTCGGTCTGACTGCTTTGTCAGTAGAGATGAGGAGAAACTTCTGTGCTTGGTACTTGATAGCTAAGTCTATAGTATTTTTTGTCCCGATGATATTGTTAAGGACTGCCTCTTTGGGATTCTCTTCGACCAAAGGGACATGTTTGTATGCTGCAGCATGGATAACTACATCTGGATTGTATCTAGCAAATGTCTCCTCTAATTGCTCTAAATTGACAACTGATTGCATCACACTTGAGATATTATAGTGCTCTAGCTCTTGGGAAATAGTATAGAGGTTAAGCTCACTATGGTCAAGCAACACAAGCTCTTTTGCTCCATAAAGAGCACATTTTCGGCTGATTTCACCACCTATACTACCGCCTGCTCCTGTGATAAGTACTGTTTTGCCACGGATATATGACGCAATTGCCTCTTGGTCTAAATCTTTTGGGTGACGCGCAAGTAAATCCTCTACCGAAATTGGCTTGAGTTGAACTCTAAACTCTTGACTAGAAAGTGGTGTTTCAATCGCAGGCAATACTTGAACCTCATCAAAAAACTTCCCTAAGGCTTCATAAACTTGTGGGGTTTTATCTACAGCTGTTGCAGCTATGACAAGCAAATCCAACTTTTTTTGTCCATATTTGGCTTGAAAATGCTCAAGTGACAAGATAGGTATCCCATCTATTGAGCGTTTTTGCAAGGTTGCATCATCATCGACAAAACAATCAACCCTATAGGGGCTATCTCTAAACTCTTGGTGGAGTTTTAAACCAGCTTTGTTTGCACCATATATCGCAACTGCTTTTGTTTTGCGAATCGAACTTTTGTTTTGTAAGTAGTAGTAGCTATAGACTAAAAAATTCAAAACAAAAAGGAAGAAAAAAAGCTCCGAAGCCAAAAAAGAGATTCTAAGTGTTCCATAAAGTATAGGCATATAGAACAAAAATGCTGCTATATAGACTATGGCTTTGATTAGAAATGTCTTTTGGGAAGCTTTTGACCAACTAAGAGAATAATCTTTGAGTATGAGGAGTGAAGCTAAAACGCGAAAGGCAACCACTAGCAATACAGGCATAAGATCAAAAGGGAGATGAAATATAAAAAATGTCCACCAAAATGTGATAAAACTAAGCGTGATGATGACTGCTAGATTGGCTATACGCTTATCAAAAACAAACAACTCCCCGCCCCCTTGTTGACTATAAAACTAAAGCATTGTATCTAAAAGTCGATTTTATATCACTAAATAGGTTGAAATAGCCTTTGATGGGCAGATGACAGTAGTTGCCCACAAAGCAATCAATTTTTACAAATTGCAACACAACAGGTTAGAGTAAATTAAGCTATCGTTATCACTTGACACCAAAATTTAATTTACCATTCTTTATCATTCCTCTATTTTTAAAACATCAAACAAAAATAGTGTTTTTGTCTCATATTTTATTGTTTACTAAAAGCACCTCTGCGATGCTTTTGGTAATATATTATCCACAAACAAACTCTACAACTTTATTAAACGATTGTAACCTTCAAAAAGTCTCTTAGTTCCTCCATGGGGCATTGTTCTACTTTGGATCCATCCATACTTTCCTTTACAACGCCCTGATATTAGTTTTGCTTGAACTTTATCTGTCTTTACTTTTGAACTGATGCATAAAAGTCCATTAGCATATATACTATCAGCATTTGTGGAAACTATTAAATAGCTCGTATTCCTTGATTATCGTAGATCTCCCAAATAACAAGAAAATGGCTTATCGTCAACTCCCATGATTCAATATGCGCATACATTCGTGTATCATATTCTTCTAGATGTGATAAATTAGGAGGAGTGAATGCAAACACATTGATTAAACCAACAATTAGCAATAAGATTATCTTTATGAAAACTCTTTTTTATTTTGAATTTTTAAATTTAAATCTTAATTAAAATTTATTTTCAAGTCTCTTAATC
>DSAK01000051.1 GCA_011372825.1 Campylobacterota bacterium
CTAGCATTATATTTTGTCACCCTCATCTCTCGCCTCTAAAATCGTCTAAAATCTGCTGTTTCACCCGTTCACACTCCTCTTGAAGCTGTTTTAAGTCGCCACTATTATCAATCACATAAGTAGCCAAAGAGCGTTTTTGCTCGATGTCCATTTGAGCTTCTATCCGACAAAGTGCTTCATTGCGTGTATACCCTTCGCGACTCATCAGTCTTTGGAGTTGTTGTTGCTTTGTTGCATATACTACAATTGACCTCCTAATTGGGTATCTAGAGGTCTCAAAAAAAAGCGGAATATCGACCATATAAGGAGTTTTGAACTTCTCTTGCTCAAGTGCTTTAGCCATGATTGTATCATAAATCAGTGGGTGAAGCAACTCCTCTAACTCTCTTCTCTTAGTAACATCATTAAATATCAATGCGCCAAGCTTTTTTCTATCTATCTTCCCTGCGTTAACCATCTCCTCTCCAAACATAGAGGCTATAGCTTCATGCTCATTATCTAAATGCTCATGAGCTATCTTATCAGCATCGATAAAACGGAATCCATACAGAGATAAAAGTGCTATTGTTGAGCTTTTACCTGTGGCAATACCCCCTGTTAGTGCAATAGCGTATTGGAGCATTTTATGATTTTATAACGCCACGTAGATTTTTACGTATAACTGTAGGCATAGCAAAAGCCCCGGTTGCAATATCTGAATTGTAGTATTCAAACCCATCGGTTAAATCGGCTCGTTGCAAGTTGATATCGGCTGTTGGATGGAAAAACTTACTAGCTAAAACTGCATAATTTGTTTGCCCCTTGTCCCCTTCAAATCGATAAGGCATAACAATTCGAAACAATTCCCCTATTGTCTCTAACTCACTTTTGGCTTCTTGTGGCAAAAGTAACAATGAGCTAACCGTACTAACTGCTATCCCCTTGTGGCTCAACACCCTGTTAACCAATCCCCAAAAAACCTTATCTGCTTTTCCTATGCTAGAGCCTATAATCACCACATCGATACTCTCAGGTGTTATTTGTGTAAGCTTTGCAATCGCCTCTTGCGGTGCTATCTGTATAATCTCATCGATATCTTTGTGTTTTGCAATCTGCATTTGGATATCGTCTCCATGACATATTGCAATAATCCTTTTGGGCTCTGCGTGGACACACAGCGGCACATGCACAAGCATCTCATCTTGAATGGTGTGTAAAAATTGCATAAAATCTCCTTGAGCAAAATAGCATTAATCGTCGTGTGTTGATTGTAGCAAAAAAGAGAGTGAAAAAGTTTAAAAAGAGAAAAATTATCTTATATGATATAATTAGTTAAAAAAGTGGGAGCATATGAATCACGAAAAAATCTTAGAGATACTCCATTTTAGACATGCTTGCAAACAATTTGATCCAACAAAAATTATCCCAAAAGAGTCCATGGGTACCCTTCTTGAAGTTGCTAGGCTCTCCCCTTCTTCTTTTGGAATGGAGCCTTGGAGGTTTATAGTCGTAACAAATCCATCGTATAAAAATGAGCTTCAGCCACTATGTTGGAATCAACCACAAATCACTTCATGTAGCCATCTTGTGATATTTGTTGCAAAACACCATTCAGTGCAAGACAGCAGCTATTATGAGAGGTTGTTTGCCAGAAGAGGACTTGCAAAAGAGGCATTAACTCAATACCTCAAGAGATACAAATCTTACATCTCTTCACTCCCTTCCATCCAAGAGTGGTGCGAAAAGCAGTGCTACATAGCAGCGACAAATATGATGAGTTTTGGAGCGATATTAAAGATAGATAGCTGCCCTATAGAAGGTTTCCAAAAAGAGCAACTGCAAGAAAAACTTAAACTAGATACAACAAAAGAGAGTGTTGCACTAGTTGTTGCTTTTGGATATAAAGTACAAGATCCAACTCAAAAACATCGACTAAGTAGAGAGGATATCATCACCTGGATAGACTAAATCTCTACCACTGTTTCATGAGTTTTAGTTGTATTGCATCATAACCGTAGATATCATCTCTCCATTGCACTTTTCCACTATGGTTAACCCACGCAGTAAGGTAGATGATATCAACGGGCACACTATTGTTAAGTCCCAATTGAGTCTCATTTTTAGTTTTTAGAACCTCTTCTGATTTCCTATGGTCAACGCCACCGTCAATCTCAGCAAATATTTTCAATAACTCTTTTGGCTCACCTAAGCGGATACACCCATGGCTAAATGCCCTCACATCGCGGTTAAAAAGGTGTTTTGTTGGAGTATCATGCATATAGACTGAAAAATTATTTGGAAACATAAACTTTACTCTCCCTAATGCATTATGATCACCTGGGACTTGCGCAAATCTAAACGGAACAGTTTTAGCATCTTTGTATTGGTTCCAATCTATAGTAGCAGGATCAACTTTTGCAGCGTCACTCGTCCAACCTTGACGAATTTCGATATTTCGATTTGCCATTGCTTTTGGATTTTTAAGCAGTTTTGGTATCATCTCTTTTTGAACAATACTTTTTGGGATATTCCAATAAGGATTGAGTACTATGTAAGAGACGCGATTACTAAATATTGGAGTTGGGTGTTTCTTTTCACCAACAATGACACGCATCTCTTTTTTAACTTTCCCATTTTCCTCAAAAGTGAGCATGAAATCTGGGATATTTATAACTATATGTTTATTTTCATAACGGTGGTTTAGCCTCTTGATTCGCTCTAAATTCAAATTTAACAGAGCCAACCTCTCATCAACACTCATATTAAGTGCCTTTAGAGTTTGTGGACCGATAGTCCCATCTGCCCCAAGGCGGTGGTTTTTTTGAAAATCTACAATTGCTTTTTTAAGACACTCATCATAAACTAGACTGTCGCTTAACGTGCAATCTCCTAGCTCTTGTGTCGCTGCTAATCTTTTGCGAATCAATGGAATTGATGAGCTACTTTGTCCAACTTTTATCGTACCATTTGGTATCGTCTCCCACCCACCTTTAGCTTTTAGGGCACGGTATTTAAGAATCTCATCTACCATCGCTTGATATCTATACCCTTTTGGTATATTTTTGCTCAAAGATTTAGCAAGACTCCCTTGTATAATAGCGTTTTTAATAAGCTCGTATTGATTTTGCTTAGGCCCATATGTAACCCAATCTGCCTCTATCTCTTCTGAAGATTTTAATTGTGCTAGTTTTGATGCAAATTTCCCCCAATCGATACTCCCATAAAAGAGATAATCACTATACCCTTTATAGAGCTGACTCATTGCAAATTCAAAGGTTATCTTTTGGGAAAATGATCCATTTGGAAAAATCTCTTTTGATTGCTTCATGAGTGACACTGCATCTGTGCGTAATTTTGTATCATCAGTGAGCAATGGATCTTGTGCAATTGCATCAAATAACTCTAGCGCAAAAGACGATGCTCTATCTTCATGTATCCACACAGGAACATAATAGAGCTCTTTATAGAGTTGTTTGAGAAAATCTTTGGCTGGTCTATCGCTCAAAGACTCTGCTATTGTCTCTGATGCCTTTTCGTGAAATTCATAAGCAGATGCAACACCGCCTACTAAAATAATAGGCAAAAATAGTATTTTTAAAAGATACAGATAAAAATGCTTCATTGCTTTCCTTAGAATAAAATTGCCTAAGTATAACAAACATTTTTTAAGTATTCACTATAAATGATTTAAATAATTTCGATTTCAATCAACATTGCCTCATTCGCACGAAGTGCCACAAGGGTATCCCCGACTAAAACTTCTAATGTTTGCTTGGCTAGCGAATACTCTTTGAGGATAATCTCCTCTTGGGGCAAAATACCAAATGAAAAGAGTCTCTCACGTAAAGATTTTGGCCCATCAATCCCAACAACCTTTGCTGTTTGGTTTTTTTGTAGTTGCGTTAACTTCACCCTAAACTCCTATAAGTTGTACTATTTGATAGACAATAAATGCCAGTACCCATGCTGTTATCGTTGTAAATACAAAAAGATAACCTAAATATCTCCAGCCTCCAGCCTCTTTTGCAAAAACCACAGAAGCAGCTAAACACGGCAAATAGATCATAACAAAGACGATAAATGCAAGCGCTGAAGCAAAAGGTATATTTGCTTTTATTTGTGCAACTAGCCCTTCGCTCTCTTCGTCAACTTCATCTCCCAGGGCGTATAAAATACCTAAAGTTGAGACAACAACTTCTTTGGCTGCTAATCCTGTTCCTAGCGCTACACTCATTCTCCAATCAAATCCAAGTGGAGCAAATACGGGTGCTATTGCGTGTCCTATTTGCCCTAAGTAGCTCTGCTCAAGTGCTAACTTTTTGTACTCATTTTCAAGAAGGCTTGTCTTCTCTTCTGTCTCTACTAAAGCTAATTTTTCTTCGTATTGCTCTTTGAGTACTTGATCGTTTGGATAATTACTTGCAAACCAAATCAACATTGAAGCAGCCACGATAAATGTTCCAGCCTTTTTTAGATAGCTTTTTGCCTGACCATAAACTGTATGCCAAATGAGCTTTAGTGATGGCAAGCGATATTTTGGCATCTCCATAACAAATGGTTCGCTCTCGCCACGGAAGACAAACGTTTTTAACACTTTTGCTGCTATTAGACCAAGCATTGCTCCTGCAATATATATCAAAAACAATAC
>DSAK01000175.1 GCA_011372825.1 Campylobacterota bacterium
TAAATATAAAAGTTCAAACCAAATAATGAAATATTTAGAGAAAAAAGCTAAATATTTTAACATAAAGCTTGATGAGCTTCATGTTACGACGCTAAGCATAGACGGCAAATACTACATAAAAGATTCCGAACATTCTATGTCAATTGAAGATTTTAAAAAAATCAACATATCAGGCCATCAAAAAGTCTACTTAAAGATAAGTAGAAAACCTTATTTAGTCGGATATATTCCGCTAAATGAATTTGAAGATGCTAGCTATTATGAAATGCGTGCGACTTGTTGAGTATTGAAAAGATACTCTGCTAGCAGTCCTAAGACAGTTAGCAAACTGATTATTTGAAGAGTAGAATGATAGGGTAACGCCTTGAAATGCTCTCTCTGATACTACGGATAGCGGTAATCATCGTTAAATGATTGCGGTTATAAGCCCGTTAAAGGCGGCTGAGAAGATACCCTAACTCATACCTTTATATGAGAGGAAATGCGAACCAGAGGTGGTCGAGTATCTGATAGGTCGGGAGTCTATAAGATAACTATGGTGAGAATGTGCGTAAGCACTGACGAATCTCCGAATGTAAGGTTCTAAACATAAGGTATACAGAAATGTATATGTCACATAAAAGCGAAGTAAGTGTGGGGGAGTAAAAATGCATTTTATGAAACCCCATATATTGTTATAGGCAATATCAAGCTTACAGGACTAAAGGATGACACCTAAGGTTATATGCAAAGATAGAATAATCGGAACAAGGAAAGCCTAGAATATGGAGCTTTAACGAGCTATGAAGTATTGAGATATATAAGTTCGCAAGATATTAAAATCTCTTAATCTAGGGGAAAGCGAAGCCACGAGCTACGAAGTTTCTGTAATGGAAACGGAGCAAAGGGCTTTAGTCGAGTTCATTTGACACAGATAACACAAAACTTAATTCAAAGGTTCGAGTAAGACTAAGAGAGGCGAAATTCAGCAATGATAGGAGGCCGACTTTGAGTAACTTTAAGAACCCAAAGAGACAGAAACTCCGCAACAATGAGTACTACGACTTCCAAAAAGTTCAAGACGACCTGTATGCTAAAAGCCAAAATGGTCAAATGTTTAATGACTTGATGAGCAAAATCATCAGCGAAGCAAACATATTATTGGCATACAGGAATATCAAAAGAAACACTGGAAGCAACACAAAAGGTACAGACGGTAAAACAATAGCTAGTTTAGCTAGACTTGAACCCAAAGACCTTATAGCACTTGTAAGACGGAAACTAGGAAACTATCAACCTCAAAAGGTGAGAAGAGTTGAAATTCCCAAACCTGATGGAAAAACGAGACCCCTAGGAATACCTACCATTAGCGATAGGTTAGTCCAACAATGTATACTACAAGTAATGGAGCCAATATGTGAGGCAAAATTCTACAAGCACAGCTACGGTTTCAGACCTCTTAGAGGTACAAAACACGCTATTGCTAGAGCCTATTTTCTCGCACAAAGAGCAAACTTGCATTATGCAGTAGATGTAGACATAAAAGGTTTCTTTGACAACATCGACCACGGGAAACTGTTAAAACAGATATGGACACTAGGAATTAGGGATAAATCACTTCTAACTGTTATCTCAAAACTCCTAAAAGCAGAAATAGAAGGAATTGGTATTCCAACAAAAGGCACCCCGCAAGGAGGTATCATTTCACCATTACTTGCAAATATTGCACTTAATGAGTATGACCATTGGATTAAATCTCAATGGGAAGAAATGAAAACAGAACATCAGTACTACCAAAGTGTTCGTAAGAATGGTACAATTACCAACGGAGAACGAATAAGAGCCCTAAAGAAAACCAAACTCAAAGAAGTCTACATAGTTCGCTATGCAGACGACTTCAAACTATTCTGTAGAAACCATAGTGATGCAGTTAAAATCTTTGAAGCCACAAAAAAGTGGTTAAAAGAGAGACTCAAACTTGAAATAAGCCCTGAAAAGTCAAAAATAGTCAATCTTCGGAAAAACTATTCAGATTTCTTAGGCATAAAACTAAAAGTCGCCAAAAAGAGAAAAGATAGACATAACAAAGATAAATTTGTAGTGCAATCCCACGTAGGCAATAAAGCCTTCCAGACGATTGTCACTACGATAAGAAGACAAGCGAAGAAATTACAAAAACCAAAAGACAATAATGGAGCCAAAGCAGTAAACGCCTTTAACTCATATATCTTAGGAATACACAACTATTATAGTTGTGCTACAAATTGTAATTTAGACTTCGCTAAAATCGCCTTTGTTACTCGTTCAACCCTGAAAAATAGATTACCTCTTCGCAAGAAGAAAGAAACAGACAAAATTCCAAAATATATGGAAAAAAGTTACGAAAATAGCAAGCAATTGAGGTTTCTATATGACACCCCAATACTACCCATAGGATACATTCAACATCAAAAGCAGATGAACTTTAGTCAAAAGTCCACATATATTGCAAAAGATAGAAAAGAAATCCACCAAAGCCAAAAAGCAGTAAGTACAAGTGAATTAAGATACTTAGTTGAAAATCCTATACAAGGACAATCTGCTGAATATAACGACAATCGAGTGTCGCTCTTCGTGGGACAATATGGGAAATGCTATGTAACAGGAAAACCACTCAACATAAATGAAATGCACTGTCACCATAAAAAGCCTCGTGCTTTAGGTGGAACGGATGAATATAAAAACCTTGTACTTATAGAGGAAAATATTCATAGATTAGTGCACTCAACTAAAATTGAGACGATTAAGGAATATGTCACAAAACTTGGACTATCAACAAAAGAACTTGAAAAAGTAAATAAGTTGAGAAAACAAGCAAACTTGCAAGAAATCTGTTTCTAAGGGTAATTAGAATTATAAAAGGTCTAGTGTTGGAAAGTTAAATGCGTTCGATGGAACGCCGTGTGCGGTGAAAGTCGCACGCACGGTGTGAATGGGGGGAAAAGTTGGAGATTATATCAAAGACTTACCTATCCATATTAAGTCTTCAAGAAAAACTTATTGAGATGGGTGGCAGATATAAATTATATGATGGCGATCTGATGGAATTTGGAAGCTTAAAAGGAAGAGATTTTGAGCTAAACCACGGAGAGGATTATCATTATGGAGAAAGTTATTCGATGGATACTGATGCATGCGAATACTTTAATGGAAGACTGGAGAATTATAATCATCGAGTCTTGGATGATTTTTATTTCTCCTTTGAAGAAATTGAGTGGGGCTACGAAGACTATGAAGATATAGTCGATGTATATAACAGAAAAGCGAAAGATTGGTATGTAGGTAATCGACTTGAAATTTTTGATACCTATGTGCATTACTACGAGAGAGACCCAAAAGATTTTGAAATTATTGGTCTCGAACAACAATATATCGAGCTTTATATATACGAAGACTATAGGCCATCATTAGATGCGGTAATGAATGATCTTATGAGTATCAAACATGATATTGAAATAAAATCATACATAGCTAATGAACTGCATGAGAATTATGAATACCAAGACGGTATTTTTAATAAAGAAATTCTCAAAAATGTATACGATGAGGATTTGAGAGAAGCTGAAATTGAGATCCAAGATTTTATTGACTATGGACAAGATGCATCTGCTAAAATCTTAGTTGAGCATGCTTACGAGAAGTTCTTAGAAAGAAATCTTGACATAAATGGCAAGCTTTTTGGTAAATATACTCATCTTTTGAAATTAATAAAGCTTGCAGAAGCTGATGGTAAAGAGGTTACATACTCAAAAATTGCAGAATTTACGGAAGATTGTTCCTATGCATTAAAGTTTAAAGGTGAGGAGTATCACTTTACCCTCGGTGAGCTTTTTAACTCAGACCCTAAAAAATTCTACCAAAATGTATCTCAAAAACTTTCAAAGAGATTGTTGGAAAGATATGAACAATCAATCTTAATCCAAAAAGCAAAAAATGTCTTTGTTGGGCTCGATGATTCTTATAATTCAGGTAACTGCAAAGTAGGAACAAGCTCCTGGACTTCAAGATTTGGGATTGATACGAAAGTTATTGGAGGAATTAGAGGAGATGAGATATTGAAGCTTGATTTTTCAAGCTTTACAAAAAGAGCAGTAATGCAAGCAATAAAAAGAAGTAGAATCAATTGAATGTCCACAAATGTCAAGCAAAAGTAAGACAGCAACTACAGTTGCATTTTACGAATGTTCAGCTCGGTGTTTGGGCGATAAATTAAAAGATGGAAGATGAAAACCAATAAAAAATGGTTTGCCATGTTCCCTGGTGACGCATACGCTACACAGTTCTTCGATTGCAATAGCATGAAAGAGCTAAAGCAAGCCGCCAGAGATTTTTTGGGAGTTCAACGACTTCCAAAGGGCACTCAGTTTTGGTCAAACGATAACTAAAGTTTCTCCCTAATCGGGAGTTCGTACCTTAGTACCTACTCCCGAAAGGGATAGGTACGCCTGTTTCAAATAAAGGAGAACATGATGTACTATGGAGATAAAAGACAATCATTGGTGGTGCTAATGCGATTTTTGCAACTATCTGGTTGGAGTATTTACGGATACAAAGAGGACAAAAGTGATTTAATGACAGATTATTTTGACCCAGAA
>DSAK01000045.1 GCA_011372825.1 Campylobacterota bacterium
GAGCTTACGATCTCCACCTTCCAACGCATTTGCTCAGCATATCTCATGTACATCCTAAAGACATTTGCAACAAACAATGCACTCTCATCACCACCCGCACCAGCACGAAGCTCTATATAGATATCTTTGTCATCATTTTTATCTTTTGGTATCATGAGAATTTTGATCTCTTCTTGCAAAGCTTCCAAAGACTCTTCAAGCAAAGGGAGTTCCTCTTTTGCAAGCTCCCCTAACTCAGGATCAGAGATAAGCTCTTTGTTTTCAATAATTGCATTGTATGTTTTGATATACTCTTGAGCCTTTTGGACGATAGCACTTAGAGATGCTTGTTCTTTGCTCAAATCTGTCATACGCTTAATATCGCTTGATATATTAGGGTCACTTAAAAGCTCAGAAATCTCATTGTAACGGTTTATAAAAGGGGTGAGTTTATCTTGAAACATAGACAAGTCTTATGCTTGAGGGGTAAAAAGAGGTATCAAAACTGCTTATGCAGCTTCGATAGCGTTGACCATTTTGTGAAGGCGACTAATTTTTCTAGAAGCAGTTGGTTTTTTTATAAAACCTTTGCTTACCATAGAATGGATTTGTTTATTTGCTACTTTGAATGCTTCAGTAGCAGCTGTTTTATCAGCAGCTGCTACCGCTTCAAGTACTGCTTTTGTGATGTTTTTGATTCTTGTTCTGTAATATCTATTTCTCTCTGTTTTAACTGCTGTTTGTAAAATACGCTTTTTTGCTGACTTGTGATGTGCCATGCCATTCCTTTTTGTTTGTTTTTTTGTCTATTTTTAAGCTTATGTCAAAAATGCATAATAAGTGGGCGAATAATACCAAAAACAAAATTAAATATACATTAAGCTATTGAAGCTTTTTTAGCTTATACCCTTTTTGTTCTAATTTCTCAATTACCCCATCACTCTGACCTAAATGTCCTGCACCAATTGCAAAAAAATACCCCATTTTAGGTTTTGATTGCAAGAGTATGTCAATCCTCCTTGCCATTGTTTCATTTCTTGCTAGTCTCATAGGCTCCATGAGATGATAATACTCTTGGCTTACTTTTTTTTCTAATTCTACAAACCCATCTGGCTCACCTGCGCTATACCACTCTTGGATGGCCTCTTTGTGACTCAAAGAATCAATGATATAGCGCAAAAGATCTTCTTGTTGGGCTATCAAAAGAGTAGAGAGAAACTCAAGCTGTTCTCTCCACTCCTCTAACCCTTTTGTTTGTATCTTGTTTTTTTTAGCATAATTAACAAGTTGTTCATCCATAAAATCTCTATTTCCAAAAATGATGTTTTCAGGCTCATTTGACAACACAATTCCAACTGCCCAAAGATGCAAATTAGAAAAATCCTCTATACGCAACGAAGAGTTGATATCTTGAAGATAATTTTTTATTTTTCTAATTGTCACATTTGAGACTCTCTTGTCAAGTGGTACAGGTGGGCTAAGTGTAGCAAAAGCATTGATTTGATCATACGCTTCTTGGCTCAAGATAATTTCTGTATAGAGTCTTTGGCTCTTTTTGAGCTTATCAAAAACTATCTTTGGAGGGATAAAGGCTGGGTCTTTTGTGTGGTACGTCCCAAACAGATAAGATGGAGGAGAGGTTTGTATCTCCCATAACATAGGTTTTTGGCTTGAGCCATCTTGACAACCAATAAATCCTATTGCTACCAATAATAACAACAACAAACGCACCAAACTAAACCTCCAAGTTTTATCAAAAATCAGCTACAATTAGCCCTAATTATACACAAAAAAAGGAGTTTGTAGTGGCACTCTTTGGAACTGATGGAGTTAGAGGCAAAGCGGGAGAGAAAATCAATGCGATGGATGTTATGAAACTTGCAATGGCAACAGGGATTTATTGTCGACAGTTTGCAAAAACAAATCGTATCCTTGTAGGTAAAGATACAAGACGCAGTGGCTATATGGTAGAAAATGCCCTTGTTTCCGGGCTAACAGCTGTTGGTTTTGATGTCGTACAAATTGGTCCTATGCCAACTCCAGCAATAGCATTTTTGACAGAAAATATGCGTTGTGATGCTGGAATCATGATATCAGCTAGTCACAATCCCTACTACGATAATGGGATTAAATTTTTTGACTGCACGGGGAATAAATTAAACCGTGAAAAAGAGAGCGCTATAGAGGAAATTTTTCACGATGATGCCGCTATCAAAGCAGCTCAAGCAACATATAAAGCTATTGGAAAATCAAAAAGAATAGATGATGTTATCGGCAGATATATCGTCCACATAAAAAACTCTTTTCCACGCTCGATGACACTTGCAGGCAAGCGAATCGTTATTGATTGTGCTAATGGTGCTGCTTATAAAGTCGCTCCAACTATACTTCAAGAGCTTGGTGCCGATGTGATTGTCCTTGGGGCAAATCCTGATGGATTCAATATCAACGAGGGTTGTGGCGCTATGTATCCGACAAATACAGCAAAAGCTGTCCTTGAATATCGTGCAGATATTGGTATAGCCCTTGATGGAGATGCTGATAGAGTTGTTGTAGTTGATGAAAAAGGGAATATCATCGATGGAGATAAACTGCTAGCTGTTTTAGCGCTCCACCTCAAATCTCAAAATTTACTTGCAGGTGATGCGATGGTAGCGACTGTGATGAGCAACTATGGATTAGAAGAGTACCTATCACAACATGGAATCAAAGTCTACCGAAGTGCTGTTGGAGATAAATATGTCGTGGAGATGATGCAGGCAAATGGACTCAATTTTGGTGGCGAACAAAGTGGACATGTCATCTTTAGTGATTATGCAAAAACAGGAGATGGTCTCTCAAGTGCACTTCAAGCACTTGCATTTTTAGTTCAAAGCAATTTACCAGCTAGCAAAGCTTTTGACCCTTATACTTCCTATCCACAAAAACTCCTCAATCTAGCAATAAACAAAAAACCAGAAATCTCTACACTCCAAGGACTAGAAGCTTTAGAAAGTGAAATCTCCTCCAAGGGGATGCGACATCTATTTCGCTACTCTGGTACAGAAAACAAAATCCGACTACTCCTTGAAGGGAAAAACAAAGATGATTTAGATGCAATGATGAAGCAGTGTGAAGAGTTTTTCAAAAAGGCACTTGCTTGAATAAGTATTTGTTTTTTTGGATTTCTATCATTGTGTTGACTTTTGCAATTGACCAAATGATAAAAATAGCTTTTGTTAGTGGGCTTGAATGGCGAAGTGAATGTTTTTCGTTGGTTTTACACTACAACACAGGTGTAGCATTTTCAATGTTTGCTTTCTTAGGCCCATGGCTCAAATGGATACAGTTTGGCTTGATAATAGTACTCTTGTGGATTATCCTCAAAGAGCATTATTATAAAGTATTTCTACTCCCTGCTGGATTGGTTATGGGTGCAGCTATTAGCAATCTCCTTGATCGCTTTATCCATTTAGGGGTGGTGGACTATTTTGCATGGCATTGTGGATTTAGGTTTGCTATTTTTAACTTTGCTGATGTGATGATAAATCTAGCTGTCGTACTATTTTTGTGGCAAATTTTCATACAGAAAAGATCCCTATGAGAAAAAAAATCGCTTTTTTTACAATCGCAACAACACTGCTTTTATTCGGCGAAATTAGAGATAAAAATATAGCACCCCAAAACCCACAACCAATGCACATAAAGATACTTGACCAAAAAGAGCTTAAGTTTAAAAAAATCGACAATAGACCTTTTGTTGAGATCTCAGACTTAGCGTATGACAAAAATACAAGTACACTCTATATGATTAGTGACAAAGGCTCTTTATTTGGATTTGCAACCGATTTTAACGAAACAATCGAAAAACTCACACCCCTTTATGGGGTAAAATTGACTAAAAAAAATGGTGGCAAACTCAAAACTACCGACGCAGAAGGTCTTGCTTTGCACCCGACAAAAGGGTTGCTTGTCTCTTTTGAAAAACATCCAACAATTGCCAACTTTGACACCAATGGTCACCTCAAAGAACGCTACAAACTTCCACCATTGTTGCGCGATATCCACCACTACCGCGGTCGCAACAAGGGGCTTGAATCACTAGCCTATCACCCCACGTATGGCATCTTGACAGCTACAGAGTTCCCCCTTAAGGGTATGCCAGAGGCAAGGCAGGCGATTTACTCGCTAAATAGACAAGTTTGGCACTTTTCGCCTCAGCCTTACAAAAAAAATGGCATTACAGCACTAGAGGTGATGAAAGATGGCAACGTGCTCGTACTCGAAAGAGCAAAGCAAGGCATTAATAATTTTATAGTAACCCTGAAAAAAATCTATCTTGATAGATGTGATCACTCCGAATGCCAATCACAAATACTAGCAATACTTGATAGTTCACATGGATTTAAAATAGAAAATTTTGAAGGCTTAGCACATATCAGTGGGGACAGATTTGTGATGATAAGCGATGATAGCAGTAGCTTATTTCAAAAAACAATATTAGTTTATTTTGAAGTGTTACCTACTGTAAAATAGGCAATACTTCAATTAGCATATCGTGCAAATGCCCATTTGAAGCAACTATGCTTTTGCTTGTAAAACGATACTTGCAACCACCCA
>DSAK01000180.1 GCA_011372825.1 Campylobacterota bacterium
ATACATATAAAAAGGCAAAACAATGGCTAGAAAATGTTCAGTAACTGGCAAGGGTCCACTTGTAGGAAATAATGTTTCACACGCAAACAACAAAACCAAAAGAAGACAACTTCCAAATCTAAGAACCCTTAGAATCACACTCGAAGATGGTACTACACAAAAAATCAAAGTAGCAGCCTCTACACTTCGTACTATGAAAAAGAGAGCACAAAAAGCTACACAAGAGGCTAACTAATCTTGGGGTTTTCTCAAGATTAGCACTACAACACCTAACTAATTGCTCATTTGATTCTTCAAGCTCATGAAGAATTTCAATACTACAAAATCGAATCTGGAGAAAATCTAATGTTTCAAATACTCTCACTCAAAAACGGCTTAGATAATGTTCATGGATTCTTTAGCGATGCATGCAATGTAGGTCTACGAAAGCCAAACAAAGAAAAAAGTGTCGATGGAGATGTTGCTTTTATACGCAGTGAAACTCTATGTGATGTAGTAGCACGATTTACAACCAATCGCTTTGCAGCAGCTCCCATTAGGCACTTTTTAAATTATCCAAAAGGGTTTCAGACCGATTTTGTTTTAATCAACGCTAAAAATGCAAACGCTATGACCGGACAAAAGGGGGTTGATGATATTAATCTGCTTCTTGAAAAATTGCAAACTAAGCTAGCAGTTACAAACCCTATCATGAGCTCTACAGGAGTCATTGGATACAGATTACCTCTAGAAAAGATAGCAAGTGCATTTGATAATTTTGATTTTGATGCTAAAAATTCTGATAAAACTGCAAAAGCTATCATGACAACAGATACTTTCAAAAAAGAGCTTTGTTTTAGAGTGGAGCTCGAAGATGGGAGCTATTTTCATATTGGGGCTATTGCAAAAGGTGCTGGGATGATCAATCCAGCCATGGCAACCATGCTTTGCTTTATCATCACCGATGCTGCTATACCACGAAACGATATGGATGAGCTACTAGGTATCGCAACACAAGAGTCGTTTAATAAGATATCAGTAGATGGCGATACTTCAACAAACGATAGTATTTTCTTGCTAGCAAATAAAACTAGCAATGCTTACAGCAAAGAGGCTTTTGGTGAGGCACTCAAAAAAATCACTTTTGAGCTTGCGATGATGGTACTCAAAGATGGAGAAGGGGCTACAAAAGTTGTCGCTTTTGAGGTAAAAGGTGCTGCAAATGATGCAGAAGCTCAAAAAGCTAGCATGCTACTTAGCAATTCACTTTTAGTTAAAACAGCACTTTTTGGAGAAGATCCAAATTGGGGTAGAATAGCATCAACTATTGGTGCTAGTGGAATAGAGTGCAATGAAGATAGACTTGCTATCTACTATGATGAGCTTTTGATATACAGTAGACGTGAGGGTGACACAATCGCTCAAGATTGGGAAGAGCGAGCATACAAGATTATGCAACAGCCTAGTTTTCGTATCTTATGTGACCTTGGCATGGGTGATGGCAAGTACACGAGCTATGGATGTGATTTGAGCTACGATTATGTCAAAATCAATGCCGAATATAGAACCTAATTTTAAACCAATCAAGATATAATTACTTAAATATACATCAGGAGAGTAGATATGTTACACGAATACCGCGAAGAGATAAGCCAACTAAAACAAACAAATGTCCATTTTGCAAAAATTTTTGACAAACACAATGAGCTTGATCAAAAAGCAAAAGATGCTGACGAGGGTAGACTTCATTTGACTCAAGTTGAGCTTGAGCAAATCAAAAAAGAGAAACTTCTTCTCAAAGACGAAGCGTTAAAACTCATCTTGGATTACAAAAAAAGCCAATCATAAAACCCCACACAAGCCTGGATTTGGGCTTGTTTTTATTCCCCCAAAAGACATTTATGCAATCAACCACCCTTTCTTCTCTACCACAATCGATACAACACTCACTATTTACCAAAAAGATAACCAAGCTAACTCCTATCCAATCACAGACAATTAGCCCTATCCTTGAAGGCAAAAGTCTCATCGCACAAGCAAAAACTGGCTCTGGAAAAACACTGGCATTTGCTATACCTCTGGTGATGAAAATCAAACCAAACAATACCAATCCAAAGATACTCATCCTCACTCCAACAAGAGAATTAGCGCTACAAATCGTGCAAGTGTTTCGATATTTGAGCAAAGATATCCCAAACCTCAAGATAGTTTCAATCATTGGTGGCAAGCCACTAAGAACTCAGGTGACATCTATGTGCCATGGAGTAGATATCATCGTAGCAACTCCAGGACGCCTAATGGATCATCTATTTAGAGAAACATTGAGCCTAAAAGAGATAACAACAGTCGTTTTGGACGAAGGGGACAAGATGATTGATATGGGGTTTTATGATGATATTGACTCTATCTTGAAGCATACTCCTAAACAAGCGCAAGTTTTACTCTTTTCTGCCACTTTTTCACAGAAGTTAGAAAATCTCACCAAAACATTCTTAAAAGGGGCTCAAAGTATCAAAACCGACACAGTGCACCATGAAGATAAAATCACTATCTATGGTATCACCTCAAACAACACCTCTGAGAGTTTACTTCAAGCATTGTGGCAATATAAGCCAAACAAAGCAATCGTTTTTTGTAACACTAAAGATGAGTGCAACTTGCTTCAAGAAACACTAAAAAACAATAAAATATCCAGCGGCGTGCTCCATGGAGGTCTTTTGCAGCACGAAAGACAAGAGGCTCTTTTGAAGCTAGCAAATGGCTCAACTAGGATTCTTATTGCTACTGATTTAGCAGCAAGGGGTCTTGATGTTGACAATATAGATATAATCATTAGTTTTGGATTGCCACCAAACAAAGAGACTTTTACCCATAGGATAGGTAGAGCCGCTAGAGGAGACAACAAAGATGGTATAGCACTTTTGATTTATCCGCCCCATAAAGTATCACAAGCATTAGAGCTAGCTCCTAAACTCAAATCTATAAACCTCCATGCTAGCGCACAAACACCCCTGTTAACAAAACTACAAACATTAGCTATAAATGGTGGACGCAAAGAGAAAATAAGCGCAAAAGATATCTTAGGAGCCTTAACAAAAGATGTCAATATCCCCTTTGGGGCAATTGGAAAAATAGATATTTTTCAAGATTACTCCTATGTAGCAATCAATAAAGAGATGATAAAAAAGGCTCATCTTGGATTATCAAACGGAAAAATCAAAGGGAGAAAATTTAAAGTCAGCATAATCTAGCGATCGCGTTGGTTTCTAATATACCAATAGGTAAGTATTGCTACAAAAAGTAGCGCTATAATGATTGCGATTTTAAAATATTCTCTTATAAGCTCTTCGTTTGATCCTATAAAGTATCCCAAACCAACCAAAACAGCCATCCATATAGAAGCACCCAAAGAGGTATAAACAACAAATTTTAGAATCGACATTTTAGCCAAACCAGCAGGCAAAGAGATATACTGCCTAACAGCTGGAATCAATCTCCCATTAAAAGTTGAGATTTCTCCATGCTTGGCAAAAAATAGCTCAAGCTTTTGAAGTGCTTGTGGGGAGAAGAAAAAATACTTGCCGTATCTTAATAAAAAGGCTCTTCCAAATATCATTGCTAACCAATAATTAAACAGTGCTCCAGCCACAGAACCAGCAACACCAGCACCCAATACACCCACTAAATTCATCTCCCCTTTATAGGCTAAATAACCAGCTGGTATCATCACAACTTCACTAGGAAAAGGGAAAAAACTACTCTCTAAAAACATCAAGATAAATATCCCTAGATATCCCCAGTCGCCAATCATAGCAACCAATTTGATTGCTATTTCATCCATATGCAACCACTACTCAGCATATGCACCGATACGGGTCAATCGCTCGTAACGCTTAGACAACATCTCATCTGTAGTCAACTCTCTAATGGCACTTAGCGTTTGGATATAGTATCTCTTAACCGCTTCAACTGCACCTGCCTTGTCTCTATGCCCACCAATAAGTGGCTCATCAATGATATCATCTATGAGTCCATGTGACATTAAATCCGCTGGGGTAATCTTGAGTGCTTTGGTAGCTTGCTCAACTTTAGTTGGGTCATCCCAGAGAATAGCAGAACACCCCTCAGGTGAAATAACAGAAAAGACAGAATAACGCATCATAGCAAGTCTATCAGCAACCCCTATAGCCAAAGCGCCTCCGCTCCCACCTTCTCCTATCACTAGAGAGACCATAGGGACTCTAACACTAGTAAATTCAAAAAGGTTTCGTGCGATTGCCTCACTTTGTCCTCTCTCTTCAGCACCAAGACCTGGGTAAGCACCTGGAGTATCTATAAGCATCAAGACCGGTATATCAAATTTCTCTGCCAATCTCACTACTCTAAGTGCCTTGCGATAACCTTCTGGGTTTGGCATACCAAAATTACGCATGATCTTGTTTTTTACGCCACGCCCTTTTTGCTCCCCGATAACCATCGTTTTAATCCCATCAATCCAACCTACATAACAAACAATCGCAGGGTCATCACGAAATGCCCTATCACCATGGATCTCATAAGCGTCTTC
>DSAK01000058.1 GCA_011372825.1 Campylobacterota bacterium
ATGATTTTATCCATTGTCTCCATCACTGGATGTAAGGCGCCACTTGAAACTTGCGTATGCCACAAAGAGACATCAACTGATTCAGATTGAAGTTGTACTTCAAGTGCTTCTTGTTTGAGCACTTTGTATTTTGCTTCAAAATCGGTATTGAGCTTCTCTTTTGCCCTATTGAGAATTTTAGCAAAATCTTTTTTTTCTTCTGGGGAGATTTTTTGCAAAGATGCAAATTTTTGTGCCAAAAACCCTTTTTTGCCAAAGATATCTATCCGTAGCTTTTCAAGCTCATCAAGCGAATTGGCATCTTGTATCTTCGATATCCATATTTCTAACTGTTCCATTGGTTGCCTAATTATGAACTTAATAAAAATTTAAAAGCGATTATAGCAAAAACTTTATGATAGTACGATTTACATATTTGGTCTAATATGTTATAATCGTTTTAAATTTACTTTTCAAGGAGTAATTCTATGTGTATTTTTTGCAAGATTGTTGCAGGAGAAATGCCAAGCAACAAAGTCGAAGAAAACGAAGATTATCTAGCCTTCCATGACCTCTATCCAAAAGCCCCGATACATATACTCATTATTCCAAAAGCTCATGTTGAATGCTTCCAAGATGTCTCTTCTGAAACAATGGCTGGACTAACATCGTTTGCTCAAAAAGTTGCCACCAAAATAGGGGTTGATAAAACTGGATATCGCCTCATCACAAATAACGGAGAAGATGGTGGCCAAGAGATAAAGCATCTCCATTTTCACCTACTAGGTGGAGGCAAACTCAAATGGGACCATCTCCACGAAGATACCCATAAAAGTCTATAGATGCTTGATCTCTTATGATTGACTGAAAAAATTTATGACATATTACGTTTGTTTCAACATAGAATTAGTATTATATTATGATTTATTTCAATATCATAGAAATATCTAATACTACTGAACGCAATTTACTTTGACTATTGCCTGGGCTGATTCATCAGCAATATCTATGTTCTTTTTTTCTTCTGTTATTGGCATTACAGCATAATCAATATCGTGTGAATCTAAGAACATTTTTGCTATGCTTGACTTAATTGCAAGATTTACATTTTCTGCATTTAATTCATTCTGATTTGAAAGCTTGGCATATATTACTCCACTAACATGGCCCATCTTATTCAACACTGGGCCACCGCTATTACCTGGCTGAACAGGAGCTGTTATTTGTATTTTTGTAGAATCATTCACAAGACCAGTTGTAGAGCTTACACTTCCAGTTGTTATCTTGATACCAGTTCCTAAAAGATCACCCAGAGGATACCCCATAACAACAATATCTTCCCCGAGACGAATTTTTCCTGATGATTCAAATCCCAATTGAGCCGAACTTAATTTTTCTGTCTTTAGAACTGCTAAATCATTTTGAGCATCTAGAGCCACAACTTCTGCATTACTTTTAAAACCTGTTCTAAGAATTTCTATTGTTTTGCATTCCGAAACAACATGATAATTTGTCAACAAATGATTTCCATTGATAAAAAAACCTGTACCTGAAGAATGTGCATCTTTTTTTCTAGGCTGAGACGACACATTTGGCCTTTGCTTGCTAACTATTGGAATAGTAAAACGCTTTACAGGATAGCCTTGTTGGTCTTCATTTAAGCTAGAAACCGGGGCTTTAACTTCACTTCCTCCAGAAGAGTACCCATCGACGACAAGTACACCTCTTGCGTTAACTATAAGCTCTTTCATACCTTTTGGAATGTGCAATTTAACATAAAAAAATTTTTCTTGGTTTTTGTACCAATTATGCTCCCATCCTTCTATCATAAAATATTGACTAGTAATATTTTTCTTCAACTTTCCATTGAAAATTTTTTGTGGTGGAGGATAGGAAGTGATTTTATCAAAAGTATTGTCGCCGTACTCACTAATCGCAGAGGAGATTTGCGGAAAAGATAATGTCAGTCCACCCATTTTTGAATTTTTGTATTTATTTTTCATATAGCCAATCAACTTAACGCTTTCTCCTTCGTAAACCGTTGAAGGATACAAAATAGCTATATCTATTTTATCTGAAGATATTATTTGCACTTCAGGCTCCTTGCAACTAGTTTCTACGAAGAACAAAATTAATACGAATAATATTTTTTTCATTTATACTCCCCTTGTTTGTCTAACCACTCTTTGATAGTATCAATCTGCTCACTAACTCTAATAGTTGCGGTGCCACCTTTGCTTGTTCGTGCGTTCATTGAATTGCGGTTATCCAATATCCCAACGATATCTTCATCGATTTGTGGCTCAATGCTCCTTAGCTGCTCAAGTGTGAGCTCTGAGATGTCAACACCTGCTTCTTGTGCGAGGTTGACTAGATTACCCACTGTATGGTATGCATCACGAAATGGCATACCAAGCTTTTTGACCAAATAATCGGCTAAATCGGTAGCACTAAGATGTCCTACCATGCAAGCCTTTTGCATATTTTCGCTATTGACTCTCATAAGTGACATCATCTCATTGAGCACTTTAAGTGAGAGTGTGGCGGTTTTAACACTATCAAACACACCCTCTTTGTCCTCTTGCATATCTTTGTTGTATGCAAGTGGTAAACCTTTCATAACAGTCAAGAGTCCTATAAGATTGCCATTGACTCTACCTGTTTTACCTCTAAGAAGTTCAGGAATATCGGGGTTTTTCTTTTGTGGCATGATAGAACTGCCTGTAGCGTGTCTATCGTCAAGGGTTATCCAGCCAAATTCACTACTGCTCCAAAGGATAAGCTCTTCACTCAAGCGACTAATATGCATCATCATAGTTGCAATATTAAAGAGTATTTCAAGAGCAAAATCCCTATCGCTAACCGTGTCAAGACAATTGAGTGTAGGCTCTTTAAATCCGAGTCTATTGGCTGTCATATCTCTATCTATTAAATGGGGGGTTCCAGCAAGTGCCGCGCACCCAAGAGGAGAATAGTTGTTTCTCTCATAACTACTCATAAACCTCTCATAATCTCGCTTAAACATACTTGCATAAGCCATCATGTGATACCCAAAGTTGATAGGTTGTGCATGTTGCAAATGGGTCATCCCAGGTAATAATGTCGTAGTATGTTTTGATGCAATATCTACAAGGGTTTTTATGTTTTTAAGGAGTAGCTTGGCTAAAAGAAGTGAGTTTTTTTGGACATAGAGCCTAAAATCAAGTGCTACTTGGTCATTTCTGCTTCTAGCTGTATGTAGCCGCTTACCTGCATCACCTATTTTACTTGTTAGGTATCCCTCTATCGCCATATGGATATCTTCATCGTCTCTATCTAAACTAAAAGTTCCATCTTCAATCTCAGCTAGTATCTCTTTGAGCCCTTTTTCAATCAATGCATAATCTTCATTTGAGATGATACCTTTTGACGCTAGCATAAAAGCGTGCGCTAAAGAACCTTGTATATCTTCTGCGTAGAGTAATTTATCAAATGGTAGCGAATCATTAAGCTCTTTTAGTAGCTTGGAGCTTTGGGTTGTTATTCTTGCTGATGCAATATTTTTTTTCATTGTTATTTAAATCCTTGAGATAATCTCAGTTATTGTATCAAAAATAGGCTAAATGGTTAGCAGTCCACAATCTCTCCCCATATTGACTGTATAATTTTAACTAACTCTAATATAATATCGCTGTAATTTTCGTAAGGAGAATAGATATATTGAAACCACAAATAATATCACTCTTTTTGATACTTTTTGTATTGAGCGGATGTGCAACAAAAAAAACACCACAAAGTCAACATCCATCTATTGTGCAAACAACTAGCTCATCTGATGATATATTTGATGAATTTGAAGATGAATTTGACACCTCCTCTAGCGCTCAAATATTTGACCCGCTAGAAGGTTACAATCGACTAATGACACAGTTTAATGACAAAGTTTATACTTTTGCCCTTGAGCCAATAGCGCAAGGCTATGCAAAAACATTACCGGAAGGCTTGAGGGTATCGATTAGAAATTTTGGTGACCACCTCAAAACTCCAATTCGCATCACCAATAACCTATTGCAATTCAAATTTAAAAACTCTCTTCAAGAGACTGGTCGGTTTGCAGTCAATACCATCTTTGGACTTGGAGGATTCTTTGATCCTGCAAGTACTGATTTGGGCTGGCATAAGCATGATGAAGATTTTGGTCAAACACTAGGATTTTATGGCTTCAAGGAAGGATTCCATGTGGTATTACCATTTCTAGGGCCTTCTAATTTACGCGATATCATTGGTCTAGGTGGAGATACCTTTATGAGTCCACTAACAAACCTTGGACATCAACATGTAGCATACAAAATACCAAACAATACTCTAGAATCAGTAGGGATAAAAACGATGGAGGTGGTCAATGATACATCATTAAAACTTGGTCAGTACGAGAGTATCAAGAGAGATGCTCTTGATCTCTATCCATTTTTGCGAGATGCATACACACAATACCGCAATCAACAAATAAAGGAGTAACACAAAATGAAACGATTTTTAACAACACTAATATTGGGCACTATGCTAATAACAATACCTTCAAT
>DSAK01000071.1 GCA_011372825.1 Campylobacterota bacterium
GTCTTATTACCCTATCTATTTTTTAATCCTACTTTTATTATAATAAGCTCACTAAATACCAGTATAATGAGGTTCTTGTGCGTTTTATTATTTTATCTTTTATTGTCTCTTTTAATATCGTGTTTGCCAGTCCATTTGCATCTTCAAGCTCTATTGAACAAGAGATACAAAATTCACTTCAATATAGGCTACATGGAAAAAACAAATCAATTGTCTCAAATCTCTATGCACAAAATGGGTATAAGCCCCTTTGGGTTGGAGCCAACAATCGTCATAAACTCGCTCAACTGCTTGATGCACTAAATAATCCTCTCTTTAACTACAAAGAGAAAGATTTTGGACAAAATAAACTTAAAAAACTTTTTTATAGGCTTGACAACAACGAGATAAAACCAAGCAGACAAATTGCTGCATATGCAAGGCTTGATGTTGCGCTTAGTGATAGCTTTGTTTCTCTAGTGAGTTTTATAGTTGAGGGTGATGTAGATTGGAATCTCGTAAAGAGAAAAATTGCATCACTAAAAGATAGTAGTGATATCAAATCAGCATGGGAGCTAACACCCAAAAGTTTCCCAAATCAAAATGTAATGGCAAATGCTATTTTAAATGGAGACATAAGAGGCTATTTGGAGTCCCTTTTACCACTAGAAAAAAGGTACAAAGAATTGGTTCAACTTCTTGTGCAATACCGCTCAATGCCTCAACTAGCAGAAATCCCTTATGCACATGAAGACCTCAAGATTGGAGACAAATCGCCTCGTGTAGCACAAGTCAAACAACTTCTTCAAATGCTAGGTGATTATCCAAAAACACTTCCTATAAATAATATCTATGATGCAACAACAGCAAATGCTGTAGCTAGATACCAGCAACGCTACAATATAAAAAGAACTGGCAAAGTTGACAAAGTTACAAATTATTACATGAACCAGCCACTAGATAAACATCTTCAAAGTATAGCAACAAACCTTGATAAAACAAAACTCTATCCAAAATCTTTTGAAGAAGAGCATGTTATAGTCAACATACCTCACTATAGGCTTGATTATTTCTATCAAGACAGAAACCTATTTCAAAGTAAAATAGTTCTAGGTCGTATAGATAGACCAACTCCACTCTTTAGTGATAAGATTCAATATCTAGTCATCAACCCAACTTGGACAATTCCAGATAGCCTTATCAAAAAAGACCTAATTGGTGTTTTAAGAGAAAATCCAAACTACCTAAAAGAGAACAATATCAAAGCATTTTCAGGAAACAACGAGGTAGAAATTACCGCTAGAGACTTAGCTCCTTATGAACATGACTCAAGAAATGTACCGTACCGTTTTGTACAATACCCTGGGGACAATAACGCCCTTGGAAGAGTCAAATTCATGTTTCCAAATAGATATGCGGTGTATCTTCATGATACTGACAACAAAGATTTGTTCAGTAGACGCTATAGAGTCTATAGCTCAGGATGCGTTAGGGTAGAAAATCCATTCGAATTAACAAATATTTTACTTAGAAACAATACAGAGACTTATCCGCCAGAGAGAATCAATCAAATCATAAGCACAAATGAGCCAACTACTATAAGATTGTCAAAGCACATACCTGTACATATGCTCTATTTTACTGTTCACAAACGCGATGGAATGGCATTTTTTGATTATGACATCTATATGTATGACCAGATAATTTATGAATCAACCCAAGGGAATTATAAACAAACATTCAAAGTACCAGAAAAACGGATGATTAGTGTTGAAAAAAATGCTAGAGCAGAGAGTAGTGCCGCACCTTAATGTGATAATAAAATTATCTTATAGCTATGATTGGGTGCGATGATTATGCTACATCAACTACTAAAAACTATATCTCCAGCGACATTTAGCCCCTTTATTGAAATCTCATAAATTGTATCAAATATTGGTTCGCCCATTTCAGTACGTAGTTGCTTCATTGGTATCTAAGAGTATAATCATACTCAAGAGTACTATCGCCTCCCCCAACAACCAGTATACACCCCATATTGCTAGAACTATTGAGATTGAAATTGACTTGATTTTTAAGCGATTGAGTAAGAGGGTTTATTTGGCTTCCTCATTCGTCCAGCGCAAACTATCACAAAACGGCTTTTATAAACACACCTAATTAAGTGGAATATCAAAATCCTCATTTTTGTCACTTTTTCAACTTCGTATTTTGTGCATGCAAAAGTGCAACAGCCATAGCATCAGTGATATCCAAAGGCTTTATCTCTTTGGTGATGCCAAGCAATCTTTTGACCATAAAAGCAACTTGCTCTTTTGTAGCTTTTCCGTTGCCTGTGACGCCTTTTTTTACTTGTAGTGGAGTGTACTCATGAAAATAGCCAATATCTTGTAAAATTTTCAAAGATAAAGCTCCTCTAAATTGTGCCAATTTTAGAACAGTTTTTGGATTAAAAGCAAAAAATATATCCTCAATTGCCACTTCATCAATCACATGATTACTTAAAATTACATCAAATCCCTCTACAAGTTCTATAATTTGTTCTTGAAGTAAATTAGATTTTAATTTAAGCAAACCAGCTTCAACCAAAGATATTTTCACACCCTCCAATAAGAGTATACAATAACCTAAATTACGGCTTCCAGGGTCTATTCCAAGTATTTTCATTCACACCTTTTTTCACATTGTGAATATTCATCATCAATGTTCTTTTATAGCCTTATTTTAACTAAAGTTAGTTAAAATAGTAAAAGTTATTCACATTAAGAATAGAAACTTTTCAAGCAGGCTACAATGAATATCGGTGAAAAAATTATTTCTGAACTCAAAAAAGAGGTTTCCCCTACTGAGTATACACGATACCTTAAAAGACTTATTTATGATACAAAAAAATCAAGAAGTGATATCGCCTATTTTTCAGCACCAAATCTTATCGTTGCAAAATGGGTAAACACAAAATACAAACAAACACTAGCACACCTCTTTGAAATCAACACGGGTGTAAAACCAGAAATCTATATACAAACACAAATTCAAAACGAAACTTCTTCACAATCGACACAAAATCAAATCATCCCGGCAAAAGTAAACCAAAAAGGTAGTCTTCTCAATCCATCACTAACTTTTGAAAGCTTTATCGTCGGAGGTTCCAATCAATTTGCTTATACAGCATCAAAAAGTGTCGCCGAAAAACCTGGACAATTGTACAATCCTCTATTTTTATATGGTGGAGTAGGTCTAGGAAAAACACACCTATTACAAGCTATTGGTAACCATCAGAGTGCTTTGGGTAAAAAGATTATATACACTACTCTTGAGATGTTTATGAATGCTTTTACTTCCCATTTAAGGTCACAAACTATGGATAGGTTTCGTGAAAAATATCGCCAATGTGATGTTTTGCTTATCGATGATATCCAATTTTTAAGCCGGAAGGAACAAACTCAAGAAGAATTTTTTCACACCTTCAATGAATTATACAGTGCAAACAAACAGATAGTTATCACATCAGATAGACAACCAAACAAAATTGCAGGATTAGTTGATAGACTAAGGAGTAGATTTGAATGGGGTCTCTTGGCTGATATCCAACCACCTGAACTTGAAACAAAGATAGAAATTATCAAAAAAAAATGTGAACTAGATGGTATAAAACTCGACAATGATATCATCAACTTTATCGCTACAAATATGGGGGATAATATACGTGAGATAGAAGGGACGATTATCAAACTTAACGCATTAAGCACTATGTTAAACCAAACTATTACACTCGATTTTGCTCAAAATGCAATCAAAGATCAACTCAAAGAGAAAAAAGAGAATATCTCAATAGATGATATAGTACAAATAGTATCAAAAGAGCTAAATATCAAACCCTCTGATATCAAGTCTAAAAAAAGGACTCAAAATATAGTAAATGCAAGAAGGATAGTAATCTATTTAGCAAGAAATCTCACTCCTAATTCTATGCCTCAAATTGCAGTCTATTTTGGAATGAAAGACCATACGGCTATAAGTCATGCAATGAGAAAAATAAACGAGATTATAGACCAAGATGAGAATTTTAAAGTTATTTTGGAAGAACTATCAAATAAAATAAATACAAAAGAAAGTTGAAACAAAAAAAGATATAATTTTAAAAGTGAGTTTATGTGAATATCTCTATTATTTTCTCAATTCTTCAAAACAGCATTTTTAGGGAAATAAAAAGGTTTTTCACTTATACATTTAGTACTACTGCTACTACTAAATTTATTTAAAAGGAGTGTTTATGAAAATAAGGGTTCAAAAACAAAGTATTGAGTCAATTTTAATCAATCTTCAACCTTTCTTAGAAAAAAAAGATGCTAGTCAAATCACTTCACATATCTTTTTTGAAGCCAAAGATAACCTATGTATCATAAAATCAACAGATTTAGAAATTGGTTTAAGTATACAAACAAAACATATCACTATAGATCATGAAGGAAGTTGTACTGCAAATGGTAAAAAACTTCTTGATATTATCCGTATATTAAAAGATGATGAAATCACTTTGGAACTTCCAGATAATA
>DSAK01000001.1 GCA_011372825.1 Campylobacterota bacterium
GCCAAGTGTCACTATGATAGATGGAGATATAATCTCAAGCTGTTTTTGCAGATATGGATAGCAACTATTTATCTCCATGCTATTTGGTAAACGGTTGTTTGGTGGTCTACATTTTATAATATTTGTAAGATATATATCACTTCTCTCTAGCTTTAAAACATTGACAATCATCTTCTCTAGCATCTCTCCAGAGCGACCTGCAAATGGGTGTCCGGAGCTATCCTCAGCTGCACTTGGTGGCTCACTGATGAACATTAATTGGGCATTTGGATTTCCTTCGCCAAAAACAACTTTTTTTCTATATTTACTAAGCTCACAAAGATGACAATTTAACGCTTGTTGTCTCAATGCTTGAATCTCATTTGGTAGGGTGAGTTGTGATTTTGCATCAATAGTGCAAATAGCACTTTTTGTATAGTTGTAACCTAGATTTTTAAGAAGATATAATTGCTTGAGTAAAAGTGCGTTATAGAGATTTTTCATAGGATGGATTGTAGCGTCTTTTGCCTTTGGGAAAGCTCCCTAAGGCAAGAGCATTATTGCTCTATAGAGACTTCAACCGGAGTACTTTCCCAGATACCATGTTTTGTGCAGTATCCATGAGCTACTAGATTGAGTTTTTTGCCTGTTGGAATTATTGTAAATGTAGTAGTGTTGTGTGCTTTTTGGTTTCCAAGGGTTCCTGGAATATAGCTAGCTTTTGCAAGTAATGTGTCGCCATTAAACAGTGAAATAGATTCGATATAGTGGTCAAAATCATCTGGATGACTATACTCATTTCCCATTTTTACTGTGACTGCAAATGGCTCACCAGCTTTTGCACTAGCTGCACAGTGGATAAATGGTGAATGTCTATCAATGTAGTCTTTTTTTGCCTCTCTCTCTACGGTGTCAATATCTACATATTTGTTAATTTTTGGCATTGTTTGTCCTTTGTTATGAAATTTCAAAGTCAATTGTACCATAATTTTTTTAAAATAGGATAAAATTTGTCTTATTTTTGATATGACTGCGATAATAGTCGTAAATACTGAGTATCTCAATATCAAAAGAACTATTAGCAGGATAAAAAACGACAAGTAACATTGAGCGCTTTGCCAATCGAGTATTTCTGGGAGTTTTAGTCTATATGGGTCTTGGTTGTCCTATCTTTTTAGTACTTTGCTATACATTACGCTCAAAGTTTTTTTGGAGTCATCTTAAAATAATCGTCTTAAAAGGGGCTATTGATTAAATCCATTTGCTATAAATTCGAATTCATATCTATTTTGAGGATATAACGCTAGCCCCTCTTGGATAAATTGATATCTGGTGATTTGTCGATCCCATAATCTATACGATAAATCTCTAAACCAGCTTTTCTTCTCTTGAGTATCAAGTTCTAGTTTTCTGTAATGTGGGTCATGCGGAATTTGTGAAGCAACTTTGGCTAAAGCTGTGTTAAACAATGCCTCTTTTTGGGGGGTTGGTTTTTCATTTACTGGTTGTGGAGTTTGGATTTGTGGAGCGACATTGGTACTACATCCCGTAAAAGAAAGATAAACAAAAGCAAGAAGAGATAAAAAAATCAAACGCATCAGATAATTCCTTTGCTAACTTTTATAAAATTATACTATTTTTGTGATAAATTTACCTTTTTTTCTGTCTTTGATTATTTCATTATAGGGTAAAATAATCCCATTCATTGCGATAAAAACTCCGCCATTTTGAGGTGCTTGCAAAAATCCAACAGCAGAAGCAAAATTAGCAGTTGCTTCTATGGGGTTTATCCCAAAAGGCACCATTGCCCCTGTAAAAACTATCGTGTGTGGCAGGTTTTGTTGTGCGATAAAATCGGCACTTATATCAATCGTATCGGTGCCATGTATGATGATAATTTTGGTCTCTTTTGAAGTATTTGCTATTGTTGAGTACAGAAGTGTTCTGTCGTGGTCGTTAAAATCAAGGCTATCTTTGCCGATTATATTTATAATCTGAAACTTACACAACCAATTGTGTAGTATCTCATCTAGGGCTTTAGAGCTTTTGTCTACCACAAGCTTTCCTATTAAACTATCGTAGTATTTATTGAATGTACCACCAGTATTTATAATCAAAATATTACCCATATCATTTCTCCTGAGTAGCATTTTATCTTATTAGTGGTAAAATAATACAAAAAATAGAACTGGAGTTTATAATGGTTATGGAAGGGAAAAAAGGGGTAGTTTTAGGGATTGCCAATAAAAAATCGATAGCATATGGGATAGCCAAAGCGTGCAAAAAACAAGGAGCACAAATAGCTATCGCGTACATCAATGATAGATTTGCACAAAAACTAGCACCAATTGCTGATGATTTAGAGTGTAAGGATAGGTTCTATCCATGCGATGTTAGTAAGCCAGAAGAGATAGTGGCCCTTAGAGAATTGCTCAAAAAAGATTTTGGCGAGATAGACTTTATAGTCCACTCGATAGCTTTTGCACCAAAAGAGGGGTTAGCAGGTAGATTTATGGATATAACCAAAGAGGCATTTGATATAGCTATGGATATATCGGTCTATTCGCTTATCGAGCTTGCTAGAGAATTAAAACCTATTTTGTCAAAAAACGCTTCTGTTTTGACACTAAGTTACTATGGTGGGGTTAAATATATACCAAATTATAATCTCATGGGTGTAGCAAAAGCTGCTTTAGAGATGACTACTAAATATCTAGCAGAAGATTTGGGGGTCGATGGGATTAGGGTTAATGCTATTAGTGCCGGACCTATCAAAACTCTTGCTGCTACTGGGATTGATGATTTTAGTTTTGTCCTCAAATGGAATGCAGCCCATGCACCACTTAAGCAAAATGTCACTATAGAGCAGGTGGGCAATAGTGGTATGTATCTACTCTCAGATCTTAGCAGCGGGGTAACAGGAGAGATTCACTATGTAGATGGAGGATATAACATTATGGGCATGCCAGCAACTATTGAGGATGAAAATGGAAGATCAAAACTTGCATGGAATGGCGAGAGTTAATCGTTGAGAGAGAGTAGCCAATATCTAGCCAAAAAATCAAAACTTGCAAAAGTACTTACTATCTATGGGAGAAATGCTGTATATGAAGCACTACTAGATAGGGGTGTTGTATCTTTGAAACTTCATCTAGCCTCTTCAAATAAAAAGGCAAAAATCATTGATGATATGCTTTTGGTGTGTAGTCAAGAAAACATAGAAGTAGTATATCATGACAAACTAGCACTCTCTCGTATCTCAAAAAATGCAAAACAAGACCAAGGTGTGGCTCTTGATATCAAAATGGACAATTTTTTTAGTCAAGAGGAGTTTATTTCGCTCAATGCAAGCTATAGACTTTTGGCAATCGATGGGGTCTCAAATCCACAAAATCTAGGGATGATTATCCGTTCAGCAGCAGCTGGAAAAATAAGTGGGATTATCATTTCAGCCAAAGGGACATCATCTATAAATCCTCTAGTTGTTAAAGCAAGCGCAGGAACGATATTTAAGATACCAATTATCCAGACTGCCAACTTAGTAGAAACGCTCAAGTATTTTCAAGCATCAAAAGGGGTGGTTTATACCCTAAGCCTTGATGCAAAAAAATCTTACAAGCAAATAGCCTACTCAGACAAAAGTATATTTGTTTTAGGCAATGAAACCCATGGGGTAAGCAAAGAGATTCAAAGTATTTGCAACAAGAGTATCGTGATACCTATGAATAGAGGAGTGGAGTCTCTTAATGTCGCCATGAGTGCTTCAATCTTGGCATTTTGCCTAGATTGACAAGAGAGTTTAGAGTGCTTTTGGCGTATCTATAACCCTTTTTGCCCCAACAAATGTTTTAGCATACGAGCCTCTATCAAGAGGGGAGATGATAATCCCTTTTTCTTTCGAAGCAGCGTGGATAAACTCATTGTTCCCTATATATATTCCGACATGAGTTACTGGAATATTCCTTTTTTTATCGGTCAAGAAAAAGACCAAATCACCCTCTTTGAGTTGATCCTTTTGGATAGTTTTCCCCACTTTTGATTGCTCAAAAGCTGTGCGTGGCATCTTGATATTGTGTTTATCATAAAGGTATTTGACATAACCAGAGCAGTCAAACCCTTCAGGTGTTGTTCCTCCCCAAACATATTTTCCCCCTTTAAAAACTTTTGCATCTTCAATCAAGGCTTGTTTATCGGTTTGGCTAGGGGTGTATGTTTTCCCCTCTTGTTTTGCTAGCAACTCCTCTTTGGCAATTCTCTTTTCTCTTTTGCGTGCTTGCTCAGCTCTTAGTGCAAGTACTTTTTGCTGTTGTAATTCTTGATAAAATGCTTGATAGGAGTACTCTTTTTCATTTTGATTACGAAAAGCGTTTTGTTTATGGGTTAAAGATTTTTTATAGTGGGTGGTGCCATCGCTGTTTTTTATCTCAAAAATGTTGCAAAAAGCGCTAGAAGATAGAGCAATTGTGACCAAAAAAATTATTTTCATAAATCAAATCCAAATTTTTATTTTTTAATATTATACCATAAAAAAAGGGGATATCGATATAATAC
>DSAK01000106.1 GCA_011372825.1 Campylobacterota bacterium
ACAAAAGAAGAGACAGAGCTAAATATCACAAAAAAAAGTCCAATAGCCGAAGCTTTTTTAAGCGAAAATCCCAAAAAACTCACCAAAATTGGTGTCATTAGGATAGAGCCTCCAACACCCAACATACCCGAAAAGATTCCAACTCCAGAGCCGATTCCTACATACAAGGGGCGGTTTACTATCTCTTCTTTATCTGGTACTGGATTGGACATAAAAAGCTTCACTAGAGCAAAAACTACCAAACCTAAAAAAAGCCACTCAAGCCATGAAGGGTGGAGTATTTTTACCAAATAACCACCTACAACAGCTCCAGCTAATCCACCAAAACCAAAATACTTAACATCACTGATACAGTAGGTTTGTTGTTTGCGGTGAATCAAAAAAGCAGCCAAAGAGCCAAAAAGCATCTGCATTACAGAGATTCCAATAGCAGCTTTTATATCAAAACCCATATAGAGCAAAATTGGGATACTAAGTGTCCCACCACCTATCCCAAAGAAGCCAGATACTACCCCAACAAATATACCCAATAACACTAAAAGTAGTTCCATTATTGCCCTTAAAAATTAGGGCAGTATTATACCATAACCCTATTACCCTTGTGGGTCTGTAAAAAAATCTAAAATCAATCGTTTCATTTCGTTACTATCTTGTACATGATTGACCTTGTTTCTAAAATCAGAAGCACCTCTGTAGCCAGCTTTTGAATAGGTGTGTAAATGTTTACGAAATAAAATAGCACCATACTCACCATAGTGTTGTATCATCGCATCAAAATGAGCCAAAACAACTTCTCGCACCAAATCTACACTAACATCTTCTTGGTTAGTTTTCATTTGATGAAAAATCCATGGCTTCCCTATAGCCCCACGACCTATCATCACACCATCTGCTTTTGTATACTCCAGAACCCATTTTGCCTTTTGAGGAGAGTCAATATCTCCATTTGCAATGACTGGAATTTTAAGCAGTGCCTTTATCTCTCCTATAGCATCATAATCGACTTGAGATTTAAACTTTCCCGATCTTGTTCTTCCATGAACAGCAATAAAATCTGCTCCACTCTCTTGGCATATTTTTGCAATCTCTAGATGATTTTTCTCATGAAACCCCAATCGAATCTTGACCGAAGTATAAGGCTTTTTGGAATAATGTTTGATAGTAGCGATAGCTTTTGCCATACTTGGCAAATCTGTCAACAAAGAGCTACCGGATAGATTGTTGACTATTTTTGGTGCAGGACAACCACAATTCAAGTCAATCGCATCGATTCCATCATGTGAGTTTATAATTTCAACTGCTTGACGGATAACATCGGGGTTGGATCCAGCTATTTGAACTGCATATGGGGTCTCTAATGGATCTTTTTTGAGCATATGTAAGGTTTTTTTGTTTTGAAATGTGAGTGCATTTGCACTTATCATCTCACTTACAGTTAAATCGACTCCAAATTGCTTTGCAACAGAACGAAAAGGGAGATCCGTATAGCCAGCCAAAGGGGCTAGCGCATAAAGAGGAGTCGAAAAATCAAGCATGGTCACAAAGAGTGTTTATATCTATTAAATCCTCTATTTTATGACCTGATTGTGTTTGTTTGAGAGTATAAAACATTTTGTATTTTTTAAACTCATTCTCTGGATTTGCATCAAAAAAGTCTCTTATGTCATTCATCATCTCATAAGCAAACAACAAGTAGAGATAGGCACTTTCTGCTTTTTCGTCATTTTGTTGAAGTGTGTTGAAAAATTCCAAAGCTTCTTCTGGCCTCCATTGTTTTAAGACACAAGCAGCCAATCGAACAAAGTCTTGACAACCAAACACAAGAGCTTTTATATATCGCTTGGCGACACTTGGAGTAAGCCCCAAATCTTCTCCATTATTAACTCGCATAATCATCGTATCAAAATGACTCATAGACAAATGAGGTAGATATTTTTCAGCCTCTACAAAAGTTGAAGTAGTTGCTAGAAGCTCAAGTGCTCTTAAAACAACACTCTCAGAGTAAGATTGCTTATCTTGCAAAACTGTTGATATAAATTTTGGCTCTTGGTTGAGTCTATTGATTTGATTTTGAACCAAAAGTTTATTGTCTATGCTAAGAGCTTTTTTGATTTTTTTATCTTTGAGGTCAACATATTTACCATTATTAATATCTCTAGTTATCTCTACAGCTTGGAGCAGTTTAGCATTGGTAATTTTTAACTCACTATCATCGACAATAATATGACTGTGCCCTAAGATATTTGCTGTCTCTTGCATCTCCGAGAGAGAATAACTAGATTCTCTTGGCTGTTGAAGAATGGACCAATAGAGATTTTCTTGTAATTCATCCATATCTTTTCGCCATTTACGCAACTTCAAAAAGTTTTTTGTCCCATAAAATAGTATATGCAATGCACTAAAAAAAATCAAAATTGCCAATGGCAACATAACCCAAAGAGCAACAGCTAAAGTGACATTTATACCTAGAAAACTGACGCTAAAGTGGTTTGGATTGACTATATAGGTCAAAATTCCAACGATAATCATCATGCTAAAAGAGGCAAATAGATACAAGCCTATCTTCATTTATCATCCTTTTGATTTCTTTTTTCTATAATCTCACGGCAAGTTATGCAGTATCTAGCAAAATTTTTAACCTCTAATCTATCTTTGCCTATAGGTTCTTCACACATCTCACAAATGCCATAAGTTCCTTTTTTTATTTTATCCAAAGTATGTTCAATTTCGTTTAATTCTTGTCGTTGTTGCTCTAAAATGGCTGAATCTATGATACTATCTGTTGAAATTGAGGCATAATCACCCTCATCGTTAAGTTCAAGATCTTTCATGATGTTTAACTCTTGTGATGTTTCATTGAGATTTTTCTCTATTTTAGCATGCCTAAGTTTTAGTTTCTCTTCAAAATATAAAATTTCATCTTGCGTAAGCATATCGTTAAACCTTTTATTTATGGTAAGGATGATTGTTGTTTATCGCTAAAGCTCTAAAAATTTGCTCCAACAATACCACCTTTGCCAATTTATGTGAAAGTGTAATTTTACCAAAAGATATACATTTATTACATTGTTGCACAAAACTCTCTTCAAGCCCGTATGCACCGCCAATAAAGAAGGTGACACTATTTTTATCTTTAAGGATTTTTGCAATATCAAAACTATCTACAACAATTCCATTTGGGTCTAGTGCGATATTTACCCCATTAGCTGAGAAGTGATTTGCAAAAGCCTCTGAATAGCTATGTTTTGACTGTATGACCCCCTCTTCGTGTCCTCTTATGATAGATTTGTTAAATATATCGATAACTTCTATGGTGGCAAATGGGCGAGATATCTTCAAAAAATGTTCGATCAAAGGAGTATAGAGCTTATCTTTGCCCCCTTTGTCTATCGTGGCAACTTTGATTTTCATCTTCTCTCCTTATTTTGCGAATTATACCAAAAGGAATAGAAGATTAAAGGGTGATAACGAAGTGGTTGACTCCATTTTCATGAAAATATTGCAATTTATGCTCTAGTAAATCTGCGATATTTTTGACGATATATAGCCCTAGACCTGTGCCGTTTGCATTTGGATTAAATGGTTTATAATACTCCTCTATAGGCTCCATTGATGCACCACGGCTCAAGATGGCTATACCCTGCTCTTGGATAACTATAGTAGCATGGTTATCTCTCGAGTAGCTAATCGCATTTGAAATGAGATTTTTCAAAGCTACCCCCAAAAGGTCAAAATCGGTATAAAGAATCAACCTTGAATCAACTTTGAGTGTAACATATTTCTCAAGCTCTGCTGGTTCATAAATGAGAAGCTCAAGGGCTTGATCTATCACATCTTGTGCTTGATATTCCCCTTTTTTAAGTGTGTATTGGGAGGAGAGAAGTTTCTCTATCTTGCTAAACTCTTCAATTAACAATTCAAGTCTCTCAAATACCCCTTCATAGCTTTGAGCCAGTGACTTTTTTTCTATAAATTCTCCAAGTAATCTCCCCTTTGCAATTGGGGTTTTTAGCTCATGCATGATAGTACGCAAAAAGAGTTGTCTTGAAGATATCAGTGAGTCGATTTTTTGAAGTGCACTATCAAATGCATTTGCTATCTTGCCTATCTCATCGTTACTTGTACTTGTGGTGCGAATATTTAAATTCCCTTTTGCGACTTCGTTTATCTGCTCTTCGAGTATCTTTAGTGGCAACAAGCTTCGTGTCAACCATAGATAGAGTGCAACCAAAAACAATACACTCAAGAGATAAGCACCAAATATATACAACCAATGTTTATCATGGAGTGTATCGCGAAGTAGCATTTCCCCATTTTTTGAATGAACCATAAGATAGATTGAGTTTTTGTTTCTGAGGATTTGCACTTTGCCTTTGTGTATTTTTCTTTGGTGTAGTATGGTTACAGTAGCTAAAATCGAATCTATATCTTCAATCTTCTCAAAGCTATTTTCATCAAGATAACTATCGATATTTGTTTGCTTATCCTTCATGCTCTCAAGAGCTAAATAGGCAGTTTGTA
>DSAK01000152.1 GCA_011372825.1 Campylobacterota bacterium
ATATGATAGTTTTGAAATGCTTTATAAAGATATTGAAAATAATATTCCAAAACTCTATGAAATCATAAATGTAAAAAAGTATTTTGAGCCATTATTCTTTGGGGTATCTTCAAAAAAAGAGATAATTAGCTATTCTCGAACTTTAAATCCAAATACATGGACTTTTAGTTGGACAGATAGAATTTACTGGAGAAGCCCAATTAGTAAAGCACACACAATGGCCGAGTTAATCTCTATAGCAGATGGAAAATGAATTTGAAGTGTTACTTACCAGTGATTTAAATAGAGCAACTAAAAAGAAGTTTGTACCAGAAGTAGATAAAATTCTTTGGCGATATAAACTATCAAAAGAGACAACAAATTTAGCAGAAACCAAAGCGGTTTCAAAGATCCAAATCTTCAATATTTATGCCAAAGAGAAAGAGGTAGGCAAGATAGTTTTAGAAACTATCGATAGGCAATTTTATTTCTTGTCATATTGCAAATCTCTAGAGACGATAAGAAAAGAATAGAATTAGAGATTGAGAGGATTAAATAAGAATGATTGAAAAACTTGATATGAGTACACCAAATCTTATAGATAAAAACATAGCTCAAATAGCAACTATATTTCCCCAATGCGTAACAGAAACAAAAGATAACAATGGAAACATAAAAAAAGCTATAGATTTTGATCTATTAAAACAAGAGCTATCAAGCAAAATAGTAGAAGGGAACAAAGAACGATACAGATTAGAATGGCCAGGAAAAAAAGAGGCATTAATCGCAGCCAATAATGGACTAAATAAGACTCTTAGGCCAAAAATAGAGGATAGTGTAAATTTTGATAATACTCAAAATGTATATATTGAGGGCGATAATCTTGATGCATTGAAATTACTACAAGAAAATTATCTAAATAAAGTAAAGTTGATTTACATAGATCCTCCTTATAATACAGGCAAAGACTTCGTCTATAAAGATAACTTTACTGTAGAAAAAAAAGAATTATTGGCAGATAGCGGTTTGCTAGATGAATATGAAAACAAATTATTAAAAAACCAAGACTCTAATGGAAGATACCATAGCGATTGGTTGAGTATGATATATGCTCGTTTGAAAGTTGCAAGAAATTTACTTAAAAAAGAAGGAGTGATATATATTTCGATAGATGATAACGAAGTTCATAATTTACGAAAAATTTGTGATGAAATTTTTGGAGAAAAGAATTTTATTCGAAATGTTATTTGGGAGAAAAAATATTCACCTGCTAATGATTCCAAAGTTATCAGTGATACGCATGATCATATTTTAGTATATGCTAAAAATATATCTGAATGGACGATGAAACTCTTACCACGAACTGAAGAAATGAACAAAAGATATTCTAATCCTGATAAGGACCCAAGGGGTCCATGGAAGCCAGGAGGTTTATCAGCAAAAACTTATAGCCCCAAATATGATTATCCTGTAGTTACTCCATCTGGAAAGACAGTTTATCCTCCAACTGGCAGCTGCTGGCAAGTTTCTCAAGAAAAACTTGAGATATTAATAAACGACAATAAAATATATTTTGGCAAAGAAGGAGATGCTAAACCTCAAATAAAACAGTTCTTAGCTGATGTTCAGAACGGAGTAGTTTCTAAAAGTATATGGAAATATGATGAAGTTGGACATAATCAAACTTCAAGAAAAGAGTTGACAGATTTATTTGATGGAGAGTTTTTGTTTGACAATCCTAAACCTACGACATTGATAGAAAGAATATTTGATATCACAACATTTACCAAAAATGATATTGTTTTAGATTTTTTTTCGGGCTCAGGTTCAACAGCCCATGCAGTATTTAAATACAATTTAAAGCATAAGTTAAATCTACATTTTATTCTTATCCAGATTCCTGATAGGGTAACTGTCAATAGTGTTGCAGAGCAAAAAGGATATAAAAATATCTGTGAAATTGGAAAAGAGCGGATACGAAGAGCGGGAGCAAAAATTCTAAAAGAGCATAAAGATAAGGAAGGAATTGAGAATTTAGACATAGGGTTTAGAGTATTTAAAGTCGATAGCTCAAACATGAAAGATGTTTACTATAAGCCCGATGAAATTAGGCAAGATAATCTTTTTGAAATGGTTAGTAGCATCAAAGAAGATAGAACTGATCTTGATTTGTTGTTTCAAGTATTGCTTGATAGTGGTATAGAGCTAACACTACCTATCAAAGAGAAGCAGATCGCAGGTAAAAAGGTCTATTTTGTAGATTACAATGTACTAGCTGTTTGCTTTGAAGATAATCTCACAGAAGAGTTTGTAACCTCGCTTGCAAAAAGTGAAGATTTGCTAAAAGTAGTATTTAGAGATAGTAGTTTTGGTAGTGATGATAGTAGAATCAATGTAGAGCAGATATTTAAGCAATACTCTCCAAATACTCAAATAAGGGTAATTTGATGAGCAGTACAATGAACTTCAGATTTAAAAAACAACCCTATCAGCTAAGTGCTGTAAAAGCTGTCGTTGATTGCTTCAAAGGGCAAAGTAAAAATGATGGTATCACTTATAGAATTGATCCCAAAAAGGCTAGCAAACAAATTGGTCACACGCAAGGCCTTTTAGACTTAGAAGATGAATTGCCTCCCGGATTTAAAAATAGTGATTTTACTATCTCAAAAGATACGATTTTTGAAAACATACACAAGGTGCAAAGAGACCAAAATCTTCCACTTAGTGATAAGCTTGAAATAAATAGTGTGTGCGATATAAATCTTGATGTTGAGATGGAAACTGGTACAGGCAAAACTTATGTCTATACACGAACTTGTTTTGAGCTCAATAAGCAGTATGGTTGGAACAAATTTATTATAGTGGTTCCTAGTATCGCCATTCGTGAGGGTGTGTATCAATCTATCGAGCTTACTAGAGAACATTTTCAAGAAGAGTACGGAAAACAAGCAAAGTCATTTATCTATAACTCAAAAGAGTTGTCAAATATCGAAAGCTATTCAAGTGATGCAGGTATCAATATCATGATCATCAATGTTCAGGCATTTAATGCAACGGGGGCTGACAATAGAAGAATATATGAAGAGCTCGATGAGTTTGGTTCAAGAAGACCTATTGATGTGATCAAGGCAAATAGACCGATTCTTATCATAGATGAACCCCAAAAGATAGAGGGAAGTGCAAAAAAAGAGAGTAAAAGTTTTGCAAGCTTAAAAGAGTTTAATCCCCTAATGATACTAAGGTACTCTGCAACATTCAAAAAAAGATACAATAAGATATATAGACTTGATGCACTAGATGCATATAATCAAAAGCTTGTCAAAAAGATCAGTGTTAAAGGTATCTCTGTAAAAGGGCTTACAGGGGTTAATGCCTATTTGTATCTACAAAGCATTGAAGTGAGCCCCTCAAAAGCTCCTGTTGCAAAACTAGAGCTTGAGATAAAAACAAAAAGTGGCATCAAAAGAGTTCTGCGGAAAATAGAAGTCAATGATGATTTGTATGAACTATCTAAAGAGCTTGATCAGTACAAAGGGTATGTGGTAAGCGAAATTGATGCCTATAAAAACAAAATATTTTTTAAAAATGGTGTTGAGCTAAGTGTGGGTGAAGCTGTGGGCGATGTCAATGAAGAGACGATTAGAAGAATCCAAATTAGAGAAACTATCAAGGCGCACTTTCAAAAGGAGCAGATGCTTTTTAGCAAGGGGATTAAAGTACTTAGTTTGTTCTTTATCGATGAAGTGGCTAAATATCGCATTTATGAAAATGAAGATGAGCGCAATGGAGAGTATGCAAAAATATTTGAAGAGGAGTATACCGCAGCTGTAAAAGATATAGGTTTGATATATGATAAAGATTATGAAGAGTATTTGTTGTCAATTGAAGCAAGCAAGACACATAATGGATATTTTGCCAAAGATAAAAAAGGAAAACTTACAGACCCTAAAGTGAAAAGAAGAGGTGAGAGTGCTGGAGAAGCAGATGATGTTGATGCTTATGATTTGATCTTGAAAGATAAAAAAAGACTTCTCTCTTTTGAAGAAAAGACAAGATTTATTTTCTCACACTCTGCGCTTAGAGAGGGGTGGGACAATCCCAATGTTTTTGTGATCTGCACACTCAAACATAGTGACAATACCATTTCAAGACGCCAAGAAGTTGGGCGTGGTATGAGAATCTCTCTTAACAAATATGGAGAGAGGATGGATCATCCTGAAACTGTACATCAGATCAATGTGCTTACAGTAATTGCAAATGAGAGTTACAAAGACTTCGTCACCGCCCTACAGCAAGATATAAGCGAAACATTAAGTGCAAGACCTAGAGTTGCAGATGCTAATTATTTTACAGGCAAATACATCCATATTGGGGAAGAAAAGATTAGAATTACTGAAGATATGGCTGAGGGAATTGAATATTATCTTATTCAAAATGGCTACGTAGATAGAAAGAAAAACATCTCTGAAAAGTATCATGAAGCAAAAAATTCAAATACTTTAGCACCGCTGCCTGATGACTTAAAAGAGTATGGCAA
>DSAK01000052.1 GCA_011372825.1 Campylobacterota bacterium
AATTGAGTTTGCAAACAGTGCCGTTGCCAGCACTGTTGATAATATGAGTATTTTTTTCATCTCATACCCCCTATCGCTCTCTACCAACATCTTTGGTTTGTTGTTTGGTTTGAGCTTTTTCTTGCTTTACCGATTTTTCCTCCTGCTTAATTTTTTTGAGTTCATTTTTGACTTTTTCACGGCTTAATTTTTTTTGAGCCTTTTCTTTGTTTTGTTCTCCTTTTGCAGCTTTTTTCTCTTGGTCTTTTTGGTGAGTTTTTTTGAAATTATCAACGATTTTTTCAATATCATCTTTCCCATCCTTTGACTGCTCCCAGCTTTGAGCTGATTGCTGCTCTTTTCCAAACTCTTGGTTTTGTTCATATTGTGGTTGTTCTTGAGCTTTATACTCTTCAAACGGCTGCTTTTTCTCTTGCTCTCTCATCTGCTACTCCTCATCTATTTCAATTTCATCAAAATACTTTTCAAGGTACTCTGCTGCTTTTTCAAGTGACATTTCATCAAGCTCATCTATCTTTTGAGAGCTTAATCCATTCATCTTATGCAATACCCTTATATTGCTCCTCAACGCTCTTGTTTGAACCACATCACGCAATACAAGATTTAAAATTAAGTCTTGCTGCTTTTCGATATTTTCCAACTTTTCTAAAATTTGAGCCTTATCTTGTTCGTTCATTTTTGACCTCCTGCTGTTTAGATTTTGGCTTCACCTTATATTCATAATTCTTGTCAAATTTTCTCTCTTGAGTCTTTATTTCTCTAGCCAGTTTTCCAATGCTTTGATTTTTTTGCATTTTAGAGATAATTTTATGGTTAGAATGGATGGTTTTAATATCTTTTTGGGTTTGATAAATAGCTTTACCAGTCTCTTTCATAGCTTTCCACGCTATCTTTGTTGCAAATTTCAAAGTAAATTTTGTAGTAGCTAGAGCAACCGACAGCCCAAAAGCCAAAAATCTCTCTTCGGAACTTCGTGGTTTAAATGCCCAGTATGACTTTTTAACCTCTTGAGAGAACTTTTCTGCGGTTGCAAGAGGTTTAGTCCATACAGATGGCGAATGGGTGCTTGTTTGAGTCCATTTGTTCACCCATCTATCTACTTCTTTTCCATAACCTTTTACTGTTTTACTAAAACTACTTGGAAGTATCTTCTCAGTTAATTTGTTAATATTTTTAGCTGCTTCTGGAGAGTCTTTATATTTTAGAAACTCTTCTCTACTCACTGCAAGTTTATAAGTACTGCCATCTTTCGTAACTAATCCTTTTGACTTTAGTTGCTCGAGTCGTTGCACTTGCAGCATAGTATTTTTTCTAATTGCATCAAGTGAAACATATTTTTGAGTCATAGCTTTTAGCATTGCCTTATCTGGATCCATCTCTCCACGAGTCAATAAAGTGCTATCAATGATGTCAATTTTTGTTTTTGTCTCAAGTTTTCTAAGCTCTTCAATCTTCTGAAAGTTCATTTGAATTTTAAGAGTTCTATCTTGCTTATCTAAATCAAGCCCCTTTATCCCTTTTAGAATTTTTAAATTTTTGAAGTGTTTTTGATTGTCTTTGTAGATGGAGCTTTGTTCTTGTTTTATCTCTTTAAGGGATTGATATAATTGATTTTTTTCTACTTCCAATACATTACTTTTTTTTGCATTTTCGATAATGTTAGTTTTCTCTTGAGTATATTTCCCAAGGTCTATTTTAAAGTTTTGTCCATCTATGCTTTTTGCTATACCTTTTTCTTCTAAACCTCTTAATCTTTGTCCTACCCTTTGCTTCCAGTAGTCTTTTTGCTTATCACTCATTTTGCTTTTATTTAAAGCCCATTCAAACCTCTTCCAACCAAAATGGCCGTTCTCTTTGTTGATATGCTTCCAAATAAAATTATCTGCTTTTTGAGTGTTTGTATAGTTGCCTCTTTCATATTTGAGATTGATTGCATCCATCCTTTTTTGGTTGCGTTCAATCACTTGTGTTCTCTCTTTTGCATCTTTAGTATATTTGAGTTCTATGGAGTCTAATTTGTTAATCCACTCTTTACCTTTACCGCTTCTTTTTAATGCTTTTTTGCTTCCAAAGTATGCAATATGAAGATGCTTATTTGAACCATCTGGCATATGATGAATGGCATAAACTGCACCTAGCTTTTCTTTTGCTTGAACACTTCTTTCTTGAATAATATCTTTAGCCATTTGGTGCAGCTCTTCAATGGTCATTTTGTCTGTTTGAGGATTGTAAATCTTAATCTCTTGTGCATCAAATTTTTGTCCGATGGTATCCGCTGTTTTAAAATCGATTTTTTTACCATTGTAGCTATATAGATTTCTAATTTGTTTATCATCCGTCCTATCAAGATAGTTGTATCTTTCATTTACTTTACCATTCTCAAGATATTCAAGTGATGCTCTAAGATTACTAACTCTTTGAGTTTTTTCAATCATCTTTCACCTCTTCTTTTCCCTTGCTACTCTCAACTTTAAATCCTGCATCCGTATAATGTTTTTGAGTAATTTCAACTGCTTTTCTCCAAGCTGCTTCTTCCGCTTTTGTTGCTTCATCTTTATCTCTAACAACACTATGAAAAGCTTTTACCTGATAACGAGTTGCTACACTGTAAAGTGTATTTTTTGCAAGTAACGAGTTGTATCTACTTACCTCTTTTTCAAGTAGTCTTTCAAGATTTTCTAATCGTTTATCCATCTTCGATAAATGATTTGTGAGCATCCCATTAATATACTGCTGCAAAGCATCTCTTATCACATCGCTTTTACTAATCTTATTTATCCTTGCTAGCTCTTCAAGGGCGAAATGAATACTCTCGTCAATTTTTACATTAATATGAGTCATTTTTATCTCCTAAGTGTTTATTTACCTGTATTCATAAAAAGTCGTAATACATAAATTTTAAAGATGTAATACGGCTTTCAACCCAAACCGCCAAGGTTTGACCCGACACATAATATGTGGCTGACTTGCATTTAAAAGAAAAAAGCAAGCTTTTCTCTTTTTTTCGTCCTCGTGCTTCGCACTCGGCACTGGGTTGTTAAGGGAAGAGAGGTTCAAAAATCTAATAAATTATGAATATAGATGAAACATAAATTTATTCAAGGAGTAGCTATGGCAATCATAGATAATGTGCTTAAAAAGTACGACACAAAAGGCGGTGATAAAAAATCATCTTTGAGCGTAAAAATAGACACAAACCTTTACAGAGATATTGATACAGTTTGTAATCATCTTGGTATTTCAAAAAGCCAGCTAGTAGCAGATATTATTGAAGCATCTGGCATATCAAAAAAAGCAGAAGAGATAACGGCACTAAAGGAAGAAAAAAACACTTCAAGTAAAAGTAATACTGAGAATTTTTCTCCCTTAAAAACCACTCAAAAAATAGATAATCAAGGAGAGTAAGATGGCACTTGGATATTTGCACGAAAATTGGCTTTTTCGTGCTTGGGAAAATATTACTACAAATATTAAAATGGAAACTAAAGGATGGATGATATTTGGAAGTATTGTCGGCTCGCCTCTATTGTTTTCATCCGTAATCTATTTTATATCAAAAATGATGGAGAGAAGAGAGATGCAATTAGAGCGTATTTCTCTTAAACATTTTGCTTGGATTGATATGTCAATTTTAGCTTATCTTGGTGTTGGTGGAGTGCTTACTTTACTGGTAGCTTTTTTATTCGGAAAAAAAAACTTAGATTATGTCAAAGCTGAAAATAAAAAACTTATTAGTGATGAGTATGTAAGAGGTGCAAAGTTAGTATGCAATGATGAATTTAGTGAGCAGTTTGCTGAGTATGATGATTTTATAGAGATAAAAGTCATTGAAGAGCAATGCACTAGAAAGTTTTAAGGGAGTAAAAAATGAGTATTAAAATTCCAAAAATAGCAACGAGACAACACATAGGTTTTATAGGTACAACTGGTTCTGGAAAAACGCAAGGTATGATGCAAATATTTGAAGCTTTTTTTCATTCAAAAAAAATAATAATTGATGTAAAAGGAGATTACACATCAACTTTAAAAAAAGAAGATGATTTGATTTTTTGTCCTCTTGATGAGAGAACTGTCAAGTGGAATATTTTTAACGATATTGAAACTTATCAAGATATAGCAAATATTGCCTTATCTCTAATTCCAGAAAATCCAAAACAAAGTGATCAATATTTTGATAGAGCTGCAAGAAGTGTACTTGAGGGTGTTTTAATAGGTCTATCAAAAATGCCTAAACCAAATAATAAAATGGTATGGGAAACTATTACATCTCCTAAAGGCATCATAGAGATTATGAAAATAGATGAAGAAGCAAAACAAAAGATGGAAGCCCATATAGAGGGACCGTTCAAAATTTTGTGTCAATCGGGTAAAATAACAAATACCCAAGGAGCGACACATGAAGATAGAAGTAGATGTAGAGCAATTTGCTCGTGACATAAAAGC
>DSAK01000016.1 GCA_011372825.1 Campylobacterota bacterium
GTTGTCGCAACACCCAAAGGGATATTTGCCATGACATAAAAGTAAGCCAAAAGGGAGATAAACCCCATAAATCCTCTAAAAAAAAGGAGCCAAGGCCTGCCACCTTTTTGAGAAAGTGGGATTTTGTAGATGATGATACCGATGATAATAACCCCAAAAAGATTGCGAAAAAATGTTATTTCTACAGATGGCAATGTGGATGAGAGAATCTTTACAAACCCCCCCATAACAGCAAAACAAAGTGATGCCAAAAGCATCAGTAATACACCCTTGTCGATAGTTTTGATGATTTACCCCATTTTTAAATGCAAGTATATCACCCTTTACTTAACGCGTCTTGCTTTGAGGTCATTGAAAAGGAGGAGATTTTTTAAAATCGCACTTGATGCTACTCCATCACTATCTATAGCTAGCATAAATTCACCATTATTGCTAGCAAATATCTTTTGATGAACAACAACATTATAGTACCATTTTGCATCACCACCTAATGCCTTGCGGTAGTTTGGTAACTCCTCTTTGGTAGGAGTGATGATATCTATATATCCATCTTGCCTCTCTGCTCCCACTGTAGGATATCGGTATTTTTTCCCAGGTTGTTTTGTATCGCCTTCTTTGGAGATATTACCATAGAGGCTAAGTAAATCGTTTGTACTATAAAAAGGGAGTATTGTAGTTTTTTTCGATGCTTGTTTACCGTCTTTTAGTTTTATATTTGTTTTGGTTACTTTTTTGTTTTTGTGGTCAATGTTGTAGATTTTTTTATCTACTCTCTTAGCATATGAGCGAACTACACTATAAGAGTCAGAGATAAGCACCCCGTTTATTATCCGCCCTTTGCTTGTGTGATGCTCTTGTCTATTTTGGCTAAGTTTATTGACAACACCTGTTGTATAGGCCCAAATATCTATCTTGTAACTATCTTTTGAAGTTGTCATGACCACTTTTGCTTCCCCTAGTTCTCCTAGTATCCCAAAGTTTACTTTGTATAAAACTTCTGTTGTTTTTGCCCAAATTGGGGCATATAAAAGCATAGCGACGGTTATTAATTTGATAAAATTTTTCAAGCTTCTCTCCTTATTTTTATGTTAATATTAGTACCAATTTTACTACATTATTGTGGCAAATTGTAAATAAAGGTGAGAAAAAATGGCTGAGATTGAAACAGCAAGTCGTGATATAAACTCTTCGGAATCTATAATGAATTTGGGCTCTTATATAGATACAAATACACTTGTAAAAAGGCTACAGGATTTTACTCCTGAGTCACTCCATCCACTGTTTGTTTCGCTTAGCGAGATAGTATTTTTTGGTATAGATTTGCTCCATTTGTTTTTAGCAACATTTGTGCTATTGATCGTTTTGACACTTAGGTCATTTATCACTTTTGTAGCCAATAGTGGTGTGAAGTATATATTGCGTGGGACGAATCAGCTCTACCAAGAAGCAGTTATAAGTAATTTATATAAACCTATACGATTTGGAATTTTATTGATTGGATTATATCTATTCTTTACAATTATTTTTGGAGAGAGAGGTTGGATAGATATCCTTTTTAGTACCCTTTTTGTTGGTAATCTCTTTTGGCTTTTAGTAGCGATAGTTGTAGCTTCAAAAGATATACTCCATAAAACAGTTGAGAGAGTTAACCCTGATTTTTCGAATGAAATTAGTGGTTTTATGCTCAAGGTTCTAATCTCCTTAGTTGTCATAGCTGGTATTTTGGCAATCTTGCAACTATGGGGTGTAAATGTCGCAACTCTAGTTGCTTCATTGGGTATTGGTGGGTTAGCTGTGGCACTTGCAGCAAAAGATACAGTTGCCAATATATTTGGCTCTTTGGCTCTTCTTTTTGATAAATCGGTACGAATTGGAGAGTGGGTAAAGGTACAAGATGTAGAGGGGACAATAGAAGAGCTTGGGATGCGAACTACCAAAATTCGTACCTTTGACAAAGCCCTTATCTCAATACCTAATCAAGTAATCGCCAATGAGTTTATAGAAAATTTTGGCAGACGGAACATAAGACGGGTTCGGATGATTATAGGGTTGACATACTCTACTACTCCTGATCAAATCCAATCCATTAGAGATGCAATAGAGGAGTTGTTGGTAAACCACGATGATGTTTCAAAAGAGCCTTGGGTTATAGTGAGATTTGAGAGTTTTGGTGCAAGCTCATTGGATATCAGGATTGATTACTATCTAATTCACAAAATCGGACTTGTCCCTTATCTAGAAGTGGTTGAGAGTATCAATCTATCAATTATGGAGATTGTTAACGCAAATAACGCTTCGTTTGCATTCCCATCACAATCACTCTATATAGAGCAAATGCCACCTATTGCTTTGCAAGCCACGCCTCAAGAGTAGGCAGGTTTTTGATATCTTTGGGTTCTGTTTTGAGGATTTCTGCCATACTCTTAACCCCCATAGATAGAAGGTATTGCAAATTATCATCAAATGAAGCCTCTTCGATGACATAAATATCGTCTTTGTGAACTTCAAACATAAATCCACCATTTGGAATTGGTGACATAGAGAGTGTGATGGTATAGTGGTCTTTGATGATGCTTTCTTTTTGTGAGTACATGAGCCCTATATTGTAAGCATCTTTGTTTCCAAACCCGTTAATTGCTACCACAAGGACTTTGGTGTTGCCTTGCTTTGATGAGTTAAAAATATTGATGATATCTTTTATCGTACCATATCCAGGTATCTTTGAGATTAGTCTCTCAAAAAAAATTGCCAAACGGGTCTCTATGAGATGCCCGACAATATAGAGGAAAATCATAAACAAAACTACAAATGCAACTATCCAAAGCCCTTCATGATGCTCTGGATTAAAACCTATTGCACTCCAAAGACTATCACCTATAAGAGACCGCACTTTGTCATAAATCCACATAACGACCATAAATATAAGTGCCATAGGAAGTACCCAAAAAAGCCCCTTAAGGGTTGTTTGGGCGATATGTTTTACTATCTTGTTTGACGGTTTTTCCATTTTTTAGATACCCTCTTTTTCGTGCATCGAAAGCCTGCCTTGCATACTTAGATAGCTATTGAGTGCACCTATATATGCTCTAGCACTAGCTAACATAGTATCTAGGCTAAGTCCATGACCTATCATAGCTGGTTCATTATCATTAAACAACACTTTGACTGTTACATTTGCCAAAGCGTCTTTTCCCTTGGATACCGAAGTGACTTTATAATCAAGCAAAGTTCCACTAAATCCTGTGATGCGGTCAATGGTCTTAAATATAGCATCTATTGTCCCTTTGCCAATTCCAGCATCGGTAATCTCTTTGTCTTCGTGGCGTATGGTTACTGCCGCACTAGGAACACCACCTGTTGAATCCATAAGTTGCAAAGCTACAAGTTCATATACTTTTTCTATGTGGGTCATTTCGTTAGTTACAAGTGCTCTTATGTCATCATCGTAGATATCTTTTTTCTTGTCTGCTAACTCTTTAAATTTTTCAAAAGTTGCATTTAGCTCATCATTACCAAGCGTGAACCCCAATTTTGTTAATTTGTCTTTGAAAGCTGCACGACCAGAGTGCTTACCAAGTACTAGTGTATCTTCCATGTTTAGACCAATATCTTCAGGCTTGATAATCTCATAAGTCGATTTGTTTTTTAGCATACCATCTTGGTGTATACCACTCTCATGAGCAAATGCATTTTTGCCAACAATTGCCTTATTTGGTTGCGGTTCAATACCTGTGATATTTGCTATAAGGCGACTTGTTGTATATATCTCTTTTGTATTTATGCTGGTATCAAGACCAGCGAAGATATCCCTTCTTGTTTTGATAGCCATCGCTATCTCTTCAAGGGCAGCATTTCCTGCCCTTTCTCCTAGTCCATTGATAGTGCATTCTACTTGTCTAGCTCCATTTAAGATACTAGCTAGAGAATTTGCTACCCCTAAGCCTAAATCATTATGATTATGGACAGAGATAATAGCACGACCTTTTGTGTATTCGCTCATGATTTGCACCATCTGTGCAATTTCAGTTGGCAAGCGGTATCCTACTGTATCGGGCAGATTGATAGTGCTTGCACCTGCCTCAATGACTGCGTCTGTTATCTCTTTTAAGAAACCAATATCGCTTCTGCCCGCATCTTCGCAGCTAAACTCTACATCTTCAACAAAGCTTTTTGCGTAACTTACTGCATTGACGGCCCTTTTTATAACTTCATCGGGGGACATTTTGAGCTTAAACTCCATATGGATAGGGCTAGTTGCTATAAAAGTGTGTATCCTCTTCTTTGGTGCTTTTGCTATAGCATCCCCAGCTGCTTTTACATCACCATCGGTTGCTCTTGCTAGTGAACATACTGTAGATTTTGTTATTTTTTGTGCTATGAGACTAAGAGCATCAAAATCTCCA
>DSAK01000046.1 GCA_011372825.1 Campylobacterota bacterium
AATGGATCACATCCAAAAACTTGGACATACGACAACATAGACTATATGAAAAAAGAGTTTTACTCTCTAGGCTTTTCTTTTTCGAAACAGAGAGAATTGGCTACTAGCGATGAGCTTTATACTAAGTTTGAGCAAGGTTTTATCATAGATATGTATGAAAAAGGGCTTCTTTATAGAAAAGAGGGGCTTTTAAATTGGTGTCCACATGACCAAACAGTGTTAGCCAATGAACAAGTGATTGATGGGTGTTGTTGGAGATGTGATACGCCTATAGTCAAAAAAGAGATGAATCAGTACTATTTTAAAATCACACAGTACGCCGATGAGCTTTTGAGTGACTTAAAAAAACTAGAGGATGGTTGGCCAAAACAGGTTTTAACTATGCAAGAAAACTGGATAGGCAAATCCAATGGGCTTGAGTTTGATTTCAAGCTAAGTCAAGAGAGCAAAACAAAACTAAGTGATAGATTTGATTCGTTTACAGTCTATACCACAAGACCTGATACGATATATGGTGTCACTTATGTGGCTCTAGCCCCTGAGCATGAAATAGTTAGTTTTTTGTGTGAAAACAATCTCTTAGATAGTAGTGCCATAAGTCAAATCGAAGAGATGAAAAACTCTTCTAGTATAGATAGACAAAAAGAAAAAAGCGGTGTTGCATTGGGTATCGATGTCATCCATCCACTAACAGGCAAAAGTATCCCTCTTTGGGTTGCAAATTTTGTTTTGATAGAGTATGGAGGTGGTGCAGTTATGGCTGTCCCAGCTCATGATGAGAGAGATTTTGATTTTGCTAAAAAGTACAACCTTGATATCAAAGGGGTTATTAAGCCATTAGATAGTGAGCTTGATTTGAGCCAAGCATACATTAAATCTGGAGTATTGTTTGACTCGGGGGATTTTAGTGGACTTGACTCAAATAGTGCAAAAGATAAAATCATAGACCATTTTGAGACACTCAAGATTGGTAAAAAAACAACCAATTACAAATTGAAAGATTGGGGTGTTTCGCGTCAAAGATATTGGGGGGCGCCAATCCCATTTATCCATTGTGAAACTTGCGGTATCGTGATGGAGAAAAAAGAGAATCTCCCAGTGGCACTCCCTGATGATATTGAGATTTCAGGTGAGGGCAATCCACTTGATTCCCATCCGACATGGAAATATTGCAAATGTCCAAAATGTGGTCGTGATGCTCTAAGAGAGACAGATACTATGGATACCTTCGTAGAGTCTAGCTGGTATTTTTTGCGTTTTTGTGCTGATAAAATCAATTGGGAAAAAGAGCCATTTTCAAGTGAGCAGATACGATACTGGATGGGTGTTGATCACTATATAGGTGGGATTGAGCATGCGGTACTTCATCTTTTGTATGCTAGATTTTTTACAAAAGTTTTTAGAGATTTGGGTTATATCGATTTTGATGAGCCATTTGAGCGATTGCTTACCCAAGGAATGGTACTCAAAGATGGTGCTAAGATGAGCAAATCCAAAGGTAATACTGTAGATCCTGATGAGATAGTAGCCAAATATGGTGCTGATACGGCAAGACTGTTTATCCTTTTTGCAGCTCCTCCGACACAAGAACTTGAGTGGAATGATAGTGCCGTTGAAGGTGCTTTTAGATTTGTAAAAAGATTTTATGAAAGAAGCGAAAAGGTATCACCTACTAGTACAAAACCAATAATTAACCACAAGGAACTCACCAAAGAGGAGCAATTTGCAAGAAAAAAAGTATACGAAGCACTCCTTAGGGCAAAAGATGTCTACAATGAAAGATATACATTTAACACCATGATAGCCGGAGCAATGGAGGCTCTCAATGCTCTAAATGGACAAGACAATCAAGCAGTTTGGAGTGAGGGTTATTGGGTGTTAGCTGCTATACTTGAGCCTGTTATCCCACATGTAGCAAGTGAGATTAGTATGCGGTATTTTGAACTTAAAAATCTAGGAGTTCAAGAGGTTGTTGATGAAGTCTTTGAAGTAAATACTATCACCTATGGTGTCTCTATTAATGGTAAAAATAGAGGAGAGATAGAAGTAGCAATCGATACTCCACAAGAAGAGATAAAGATAGTAGCAAAAGCAAAAGTTGCAAAATGGCTTGAGGGGGTTACAGTGGTCAAAGAGATAGTTGTGCCAAACAAGCTAGTTAATCTGGTAGTCAAATGAGTATCTTAAAATATCTGGATCTATTCAGCAAGTTACTAGCTGGAGCCATCTTGGTTTTTTTGGTTGTAGGGTGTGGGTATAAGCCATCAGCACATTATGTCAAAGAGGTTTTGAATGTAGATAGTGTGTGGGTGGATATCAATGTCGATAGTGCAGAGCCAGAAAATGCACCGTTTCTCAAAGATGAATTGCACCGATTGGTAATTGTTCGCTTAGGGGGCAAATTGGCCAAAGAGAGACAAACCAAAAATGTAATGCGCGTCTCTTATGATGGGACTACATTTACACCCCTTGCTTATGATAGATTTGGATATGTGACCCGATACCAAACGCTAGTTCGAACCCGTTTTAGTTTTGTTGATCAAGAAGGGAAGCGATGGGCAAAAACTATCTCAACGCTAAGCGATGAGAGTATTAGTGACAATGCATTGCATGCTTCTGCATTGCGAATAGAAGCGATCAAGAAGGGGCTAGAGAAATCAGTAGATGAGTTTTTAAGCTACCTTAGTGTCAAAGGTGCCCTCAAGGTGGAGAAATGACACCTTCGCTAAATCAATTTCTAGATACAAAACCGCTGTATTACAAAGAGATTGATACCGCAAGGATACACAAAGCCTATGAGATTTTAAAGCCATGGATATCGCTCTCTTGCGTTGTTCATATAGTAGGGACAAATGGCAAGGGGAGTACAGGGCGGATAATATCCCATTTGGCATCAAAACAAGGGCTAGATGTAGGTCATTATACCTCTCCTCATATCTTTTCTTTTAATGAGAGGATGTGGCAAAATGGAGAGTATGTCGACAATGAGAGGTTGGATAGTTCACACCAAAAGCTTTTTGCAATATTGGGCAAACGGCTAAGTGGCGATTTGAGCTACTTTGAGTATGCAACCCTTTTGGCTCTCGTTGTATTTGAGAAATGTGATTTGATAGTTTTAGAGGCAGGGCTAGGAGGGGTTGATGATGCAACCAATGTAGTCCCAAAAGATTTGAGCATCATCACGCCTATAGGATTTGATCATCAAGCTTTTTTAGGAGATACGATAACTCAAATAGCTAGAGCAAAACTTGAGAGTATAGACAAAAGAGCACTCCTTGCTAAGCAACCATTTGATGAGGTAGTGGAACTAGCTTATGGGGTTGCAAAGGAAAAAAAAGCAACACTTTATGAAATAAATAATGATTTATTTGATGCAGTTGCTATAAAAGCAAGACAAAAAGGTTGGGCAGATTTTTTAATCCAAAACACTTTAGTAGCACTCAAAGCCCTTCGGATATTAGATATTAGATATGATTTAAACCATCTTGACTCACTTGAATTGTTTGGGAGATTTTATCCTCTATTGCCAAATGTAAGGATAGATGTTGGGCACAATATCCTAGCTGCAATAGCGATAGAAAAAGCCCTATCTTCTTCAACTGTTCTTATATATAACTCACTAGAAGATAAACCTTTTGAGAAGATTTTGGAGATACTCAAGCCAAAATTAAAAAAAATTCTCATCATACCCATAGAGACTCCAAGAGCACTAAATTTACAAGGGCTAATAGCTACTATTGATAATATGGGGATAGAGTATGGATATTTTGGTGGGGAGCTAAGCAAAAAAGAGTCTTACTTGGTTTTTGGTTCTTTTTATACTGTAGAGGCATTTTTGACTGCGATTGGATACCATGAAAAATAGACTAATTATTACTATATCAGATATAAAAGGGACAAAATCTTATAATGTATCAAAACTTTTGAGACGCTTTTTTTTCTGGATTTTAGCGCTCGTTTTGATCATCGCTCTTGCAGGTGCTATGTTTGTCCCTTTTTTGACAAACCAAATTCGCTACCTTACAAATCTCAATGCCAATTATGAGCAAGCTCTTGTTGAGCAAACCCAAAATATACAAGCTCTAGATAGTGCACTACAGAAGCTTGAAAAAGATGTTGGGATTGCTGAAGATATGGCGACATATACACCTATACAAAGGGCAAGAATTGCTGGAATGACAGCAAAGACAAAAGGGTATATGTTGCGTATTTTCCCTGCAGGCTCACCGCTGGAGAAAACAATAGTTACTTCACATTATGGCACTAGAATACACCCGATTCTTAGAACAAAAAAATTTCATTATGGGATTGACCTTAGAGC